>JAPUIH010000171.1 GCA_027297205.1 SAR324 cluster bacterium
ATTTCAACAAGGGTCTCCAAGTGGAACACGACGAGAAACCGTGGTTCGGGTGAGGCTGAGGCCCTGAATGCCGTCGGCATTTATTACAAGCGATTTTTCACAGGTCTTTCAGAATAAGTATTATGCGCGCACGACAAATGCTGGCCATGCTCACCGTGGCGTTGGGACTGCTGCTCATCAACCGCCGCTGAGGCTCTGGGTCGGGCCACGATCCGATGTGAACAGCCCCGCGATTCGTGTTAGCCTCGCTTATTCGGAAGGTAAGGCGATGCAACTGGAATATCTGGGCCAGTACTGGAACGCGCGGACACGCCGCGTACACCTGCTGGGCAAGGGGGAGGGGGCCGTGCACGACCTAACGCCCCATCTCCCCTATCCCTCCCTGCGCGGCGAGCTGCTGGACAAGCTGAGCGGCAATGCGGCCCTGCCCCTGCTGCTGGAATCCGCGCCCTTCCCCACCGCCCAGGCGGTGCTGGAGGCGGAGCGGGCGGGCGGTACCGTGCCGGAGCTGCTCGCTCCGGTATGGGAAGCGGCCCTGGCCACGGGCGCGCCCCTGGATGAGTCCACCCTGGCCGTGGCGCCCGATCCGGCCCAGGCCCATCTGATGGCTTGCATTCTGCCCTTGCGCGCCCAGGCCTTCGGGGTGACCTACGAGAACTCGGCCCTGGAGCGCGAGGCGGAAGGACGCAAGGAGGACTACCGTTACGTCTACCTGAGCGGGCGGGAGCGGGGAGAGCGTTGCGAGGTCTTCATCAAGGGCACCCGGCTCAACCATTTCTACGGTCCCCACGGGGTGATGGGCCTGCGCAGCGACCTCACCAACAGCCGGGACATCAAGGGCCGGCCCAAGCAGCGGGAGCAGGTGCTGGCCGGCATCGAGCCGGAACTGGCCGTGGTCACCTATTCCCATGGGCGGGTGCTGGGCTACACCCTGGCCAATGACGTATCGGGCAACACCATCGAAAACGAGTCCATCCTCTACCTGTTCCAGGCCAAGTATTTCGTCTCATGCACGGGCATCGGCCCCTGGCTGTGGCTGTCCGACGAGCAGCAAAACCCCGGCATCACATTCAGCGTGCAAATTTGGGACGATACGGGGCGCTCCGTGTTTCAGGCCGAGGCGGATTCCCGCCTGATCGGCATGCCCATTTGCGATCTGGTGGCCCAGGCCGGCTCCCACAACACGCTTTATGCGGGGGAGTTCTTCGCCACCGGCACCAACATGGTGCCGGGCGACGAGGCCAAGGTGCTCAAGCCCGGCTGGCGCGTGGAAATCCGCTCCGAACGGCTGGGCAGCTTCGTTCATGGGGCCGCGCTGGTCAGCGCGGAAAACCCCGGCAACCCGGATTATCACCGGCTGGAGACGGAGGCCGCGGGGGCCTGACCGGCAGGCCCGCCGATCAGCATAACTTTCAGGATTGAGGATCATGGCAGAGCAAACGAAGTTCCGCAGCGAGGCCTGGTGGGGCAAGTCCGGCCGGGATGGATTTATTCACCGCTCCTGGATGAAAAACCAAGGCCGGCCCGACGACCTGTTCGACGGCCGTCCGGTGATCGGCATCTGCAATTCCTGGTCGGAGTTGACGCCCTGCAACGCTCACCTGCGGGGGCTGGCCGAAGTGGTGAAGCGTGGGGTGTGGGAGGCCGGCGGATTTCCCTTGGAATTTCCCACCATGTCCCTGGGGGAAACCCTGATGCGCCCCACCACCATGCTTTTCCGCAACCTGATGAGCATGGACGTGGAGGAAAGCCTGCGCGCCAACCCCCTGGATGGGGTGGTGCTGCTCTCCGGCTGCGACAAGACCACCCCGGCGCAGCTGATGGGCGCGGCCAGTTGCGACCTGCCGGCCATCATGCTCACCGGCGGGCCCATGCTCAACGGGAAGTTCCGGGGCGAAGATATCGGCTCGGGCACCGACGTGTGGCGCTTCAGCGAGGACGTGCGCGGGGGCAAGATGAGCATGGACGATTTCATGAGCGCCGAGGCGGCCATGTCCCGCAGCCAGGGGCACTGCATGACCATGGGCACCGCCTCCACCATGGCCAGCATGGCCGAGGCTCTGGGCATGACCCTGCCCGGCGCGGCGGCCATCCCCGCCGCCGATGCGCGCCGCAACACCTACGCCCATCTGACCGGGCGGCGCATCGTGGAGATGGTGCGCGAAGGGCTGGTCATGTCGAAAATCCTGACCCGCGAGGCCTTCGAGAACGCGATCCGGGTCAACGGCGCCATCGGCGGCTCCACCAATGCGGTGGTGCATCTGCTGGCCCTGGCGGGACGCATCGGCACGCCTCTGGATCTAAGCGATTTCGACAAGCTGGGCCATGACGTGCCCCTGCTGGTGAACCTGCAGCCCTCCGGGAAGTACCTGATGGAGGATTTCTACTACGCCGGGGGCCTGCCCGCCGTGATGCGCGAGCTGGGCGATCAGTTGCACGGCGGCGCCCTCACCGTGAGCGGAAATTCCGTGGCGGAAAACATCGCCGACGCCCCCTGCTACAATCGGGAGGTGATCTATGCCCTGGACACGCCCATCCGCCCAGCCGCGGGCATTGCCGTGCTGAAGGGCAATCTCTGTCCGGACGGCGCGGTGATCAAACCCTCGGCGGCCACGCCGCGGCTGATGCGCCATCGGGGGCGGGCCGTGGTGTTCGAGAGCATCGAGGAGTTTCACCAGCGCATCGAAGACCCGGCCCTCGACGTGGACGAAAGCTGCGTGATGGTGCTCAAGTATGCCGGGCCGCGCGGCTATCCGGGCATGGCGGAGTTGGGCAACCTGCCCCTGCCGCCCAAGCTGCTGCAGAAGGGCGTCACGGATATGGTGCGCATCTCCGATGCCCGCATGAGCGGCACGGCCTACGGCACGGTGGTGCTGCACACGGCCCCGGAAGCCGCCGTGGGCGGCCCCCTGGCCCTGGTGGCCGACGGGGACATGATCGAGCTCGACGTGGAGGCCCGCCGCCTGCACCTGGACGTTGCGGAGGACGAGCTGGCTCGCCGCCGGGACAACTGGCAGGCCCCGCAAGCAGCGTACAGCCGCGGCTACGCCAGGCTCTACGTGGACCACGTGCTGCAGGCGCACCAGGGGGCCGATTTCGACTTTCTGGTGGGAGGCAGCGGCGCCGACGTGCCCCGCGTGAGCCATTAGGATATAGAAGCTCTTGAATTTTCAGAATGCAATCTATCCAAGGTGAAACCATGCTGGATCGCATTGACGTGAACATCGAAGGATTGCGGGAGGTGCCCCTGCCCCGCATGGCGGCCGTGCGGCAGATTTTCGACCCGGTGCGCCTGGACGACGTCACCGCCGCGGTGGCCGAACAGTTCGCGCGGGAAGAAGTCGCGGCGAAGATCAAGCCCGGGGCAAGCATCGCCATCGGGGCGGGCAGCCGGGGCGTGGCCAATATCGGCGAGGCGGTGGCGGCCGTGGTGGCCGCAGTGAAGGCGCGGGGCGGGAAGCCCTTCGTCTTCCCCGCCATGGGCAGTCATGGCGGCGCCACGGCGGAAGGGCAACTGCAGGTGCTGGCCACCTACGGCATCACGGAGCAGGCGGTGGGCGCGCCGGTCAAGGCCAGCATGGACACGGTGGTGCTGGGGAACATGCCCGACGGCACCCCGGTGCATATGGACCGCATGGCCCACGAGGCGGACGGGGTGATCCTGATCAACCGCATCAAGCCCCACACCACCTTCCGGGGGGCCATCGAAAGCGGGCTGGTGAAAATGATCGCCATCGGCATGGGCAAGATCGCCGGGGCCACCATCCTGCACAACCACGGCATGGACCGCTTTCCCGAAGTGCTGCCGCCCGTGGCGGAGTTCATCATGGCGCGCATTCCCTT
>JAPUIH010000172.1 GCA_027297205.1 SAR324 cluster bacterium
CTGAATGCCGTCACGGATGCCGCCCGAGGCCACGATGCGGGCGCCGCCCTGCAATTCCGGTGTGAGCCGCTCCAGAATCCAGGCCGTGGGCAGCCCGAAATCCCTGAACAATTCGCCCAGGGAGGAATCATCGCTGAGCCGTCCTTCCACCGCCGCCCAGCTTGTGCCGTCGCTGCCCGAAATATCCACGTACGCCGCACCCGCAGCCGCCAGCCGTGCCACAATTTCGGGCGCGATGCCACCGCCGCATTCCTTCACGTAGATGGGCAGGGGGCAGCGGGCGGCGATGGCTTCCAGATGCTTGAGCAGGCCCCGGAAGTCCGAGTCCCCGCCCTCTTGAATGGCTTCCTGGAGAGCGTTCAGATGCAGGCCCAGCAGGTCCGGCCGCACCTCTTCGATGATTCTGCCGATGTCCTCATGGCGCAGGCCGTAGTTGAAACTGACCAGCCCCAGGTTGGCGATGAGGGGCACGTCCGGCGCCAGCTCGCGCACCTGAAAGCTGGCGGCGGCGGCGTCATGGCTGAGCATGACCTTCATGGAGCCCAGCCCCAGGGGAATGTTAAGCGCCTGGGCGCCCAGGGCCAGATTCCGGTTGATGCGCTGGAACTCTTCGCCCACGCCTCCGGTCATGCAGGAAATAACGATTGGCGCGGCGATGGTCTTTCCGGCGAATTCCACCGCCGTGGAGACTTCCTGCAGGGCCAGGTCCGGCAGGGCGTTGTAGCGCAGCTTGTAGGCGGCGAAGCTGTCCCGGCCCAGGTCCACGCCGTCGTCCAGGCAGGCGGCGATGTGGTCTTTCTTGCGGCGGTTCAGGCTGTCCTGCTCCACGGCTGGCGCACGCTGCTTCGGTTGCTTCATGCTATTCCCGGATCGGGTGGCGCGGAGCGGAATGCCGCTTTGTGAAGGGAACCTCCTGTGGGAATACTCCGCACTGGGTGGGGGTGCAAGCGATTTGCATGGCGGGCACACAACCGGCGGGTCGGGCCGCCGCGGCAAGGGGTGGCCCGCTCCTTTGCCCCGGGAATCATTACAGTTTGCCCAGAAATTCGATCAGCACTTCGATCTGCGCGTCCTCCAGGCCCAGGTTGGGCATCATGGTTTCCGGCAGGATGCTCTTCGGATTTTTCAGCCAGTCGCGCATGTTTTCCGGGGTGTTTTCCAGCTTGCCCCCCGCGATCATGGTGCGATTCTTCAGTCCTTTCAGGCTGGGTCCGATGGTGCCCATTGCTCCGGGGACGCCCGGGATGTAGTGGCAACCCCCGCAGCTCTTGCTTTTCACAATCGCCTTGGCCGCGGCTTCATCCGCCCATGCTCGCCCGGTGGCGGCAAACGCGGCGAGCAGCAGCGCCATGGCGCACGCCACCCCGAGCCGGCCGATTGCGTGGTAATCAATTACGGCGCGACTGATTGCCGGAAAGACCCTGGCACTGATGCTTGTCTTCATAATCCTCCTTGCACCGAAACCGCCTCCGCCGCCGGCAATCCAATCCAGGACTTAGTGTATTCGGCCGGCCGGCTATCGGAGAGTATCCGCATGGGGTCGTGCGGAGCGAACGAACGGGCAAGGCTGTCACGCATGGCAGGCGCGGCGCCGCATAAGCAGGCTGGGCAGAAGATTTGCGGCCGATAGCAGGGCAGTGCCCCGGCCGCACCACGGAGGGCGGCCGGGACCTGACAAGCGAGACAATTGCTACGGCACGATTTGATATACTTTGTCCCGTGAACCGAACGGGCCCATAGATTCCGACGTCATGGCGTACACGTTGCCCTTGAGATCCTGGGTGACCGCCAACACGTGGGTGATGAACGGGCTGTTGGTTACATTTGCGCGCTCGAAGGACCACTTTCCGCCATTGTTGGTGGCGGCATATATGCGACCACTCTTCCCTCCAAAGGTCATGCTCCAATCGCCAAAGAAGTACTTGCCTTTCCAGGCACTATGGCTGCCACGGTAGACGGCGCCACCCTGCACGTTCACACCAAAGCAGTTCTTGCCTCCGAACTTGTTGCAGTGGTTGTACTCGATGATGGGAGCAATCTTTCCGGACTTGATACAGGAACTGAGGTGGTCGTTGGGATTGAGGTAGTCGAAACAGTGGTTTCCTTCCAGAACCCGCCAGCCATAGTTTCCGCCCTTGGTGACGATGTTCACTTCCTCGTAGCTGTTCTGCTGCACGTCGGCCACGAACAGTTGCCGCTTTCCGCCTGTGTCGAAGGTCATCCGCCACGGATTGCGGAACCCATAAGCAAAAATTTCCGGCTGGGCGCCTTTCTTGTCCACAAACGGATTGTCCTTGGGAATGCCATATTCCTTGCCCATGCTCTTGGAATTCACGTCGATGCGCAGAATCTTGCCCAACAGGTTGCTGAGGTCCTGCGCATTGCCGGTCTTCTTGTTGTGGCCATAGCCCCAATCGTCGGCGAATCCGCCATCGCCTAAGCTGATGTATAAATATCCGTCCGGGCCAAAATTCATGGAGCCCCCGTTGTGATTGAACTGGGGCTGGGCAACTTTCAGGAGCACCCGTTCCGACTTGGGATCCGCAATATTCGGATTATCGGAAACCTTGATTTCAGAAACGTAGGTGGTGTGATTTCCAAAAATTTCGTGGCGCAGACCCTCTACCTCCAGCACAATCGGCGCGCTGTAATGGACGTAAAACTTCCCATTGCTCTTGTATTTGGGATGAAACGCCAAACCCAGCGTGCCCCGCTCGTCGAAGCGGACGTATTGTTTTACGATGGATGCCCGCAGATCGAGAAACGCCTCAGGGCGCATCGTCCCATTCGGCATCACGACCCGGATGGTTCCGGTTTGTTCCACGATAAACAACCGCCCGGAACCGTCAGGGGCTTCCTTCAGGTCCACCGGAGATTGCAAACCGTCCGCGATGACTTTGACTTTTACATTCAAGGCGTAGGCGGGCTGGATTACCCACCCCAGCAACAATAATGCGATCACGGCCGATATAACCCATTTCAGTTTTCCAATCATTTCCGGCCTCCTCTT
>JAPUIH010000173.1 GCA_027297205.1 SAR324 cluster bacterium
CCGCATGCCACCGCCAAGGGCCGCGCTGGCCGATTAGGGGGGGGGGGCCACCCAAAGGCCTGTGCGCACCGCTCCTCGTGCTAGGCGATCTTTTGCACCTTCACCAGGCCGTCTTGATCGGCCATGGTCTTGTCCAGCAGCTTCACCAGGGAAAACACGGCGTCGATATGGGGCGTGGGCGTCTTGGTCAAGTGCCCCAGCTCGATCACCGCGCCGATCAGCGCGTCCAGTTCCAGACTCCGGCCGGCCTCCACGTCCTGCAACATGGATGTCTTGTGCTTGCCCACCTTTTCCGCGCCTTCGATGCGCTTTTCCAGGGGCACGCGGAAGGTGATGCCTAGCCTATCGGCAATGTCCTGGGCTTCCTCCATCATCCTGGCGGCAAGTTCACGCGTGAGCGGAAACTGGCAGATATCCACCAGGGTGGCGTGGCTGAGGGCGCTGATCGGGTTGAAGGAAAGATTGCCCCATAGCTTAAGCCAGATTTCCGAGCGGATATTGTCCAGCACGAATGATTTAAAGCCCGCGTTGTTGAAGCATTCCGCAACCCTGTTCACCCGCTCGGTCTCCGAACCATCCAGCTCGCCCACGGGAAAGCGGTTGCCTTCCACATGATGGATCACACCCGGCGCGGTCACTTCGCCGGCGGGATAGACCACGCAGCCGATGATGCGCTCAGGCTCGATATTGTCCGCAATCACGCCGTTGGGGTCCACCGTCTTGATGCGGTTGTTCTCGTACTCGCCGCCATGCTTCTGGAAGTACCACCAGGGCAGCCCGTTCTGCACCGGCACAACCATGGTGTCCGGGCCGTACAGGGCGCGCATGTCCTTCACCACCGATTCGATCACCTGGGTTTTCAGGGAAAGAATCACCATATCCTGCGGTCCGGCCTCGGCCATGGAACTGGTGGCCATCACAAAGTTGTCCGCCACTTCTTCCGTGCCGTCCGGGCCCACCACCTTCAATCCATTCTTTTTGATGGCGTCCAGATGCGGGCCGACGTCGATCAGAGTGACCTGCTCACCCGCCAAGGCCAGCTTTGCGCCCATCAGACCGCCGATCGCGCCGGCGCCTACGACACAAATTTTCATGAGGGTTTTTCTCCTGGTTGATTTGTTCTCCAACTCATTGCAGTTGCACAGCCGCTGCCGCGGGCGCATGGCGTTCCGGCCGTCAAGCGCGCCTCGCGGGCCGGGCTAGTCGAATGTGTTGCTAATGGTGCCGATCCCTTCGATGGTGATGTTGATCGTGCTGCCGGGCTTCATGGATCCCACGCCCACCGAGGTGCCGCAGGCAATCACATCTCCCGACAACAGGGTCAGGTCCTGGGAGACCAGGCTCACCAGCCGGTGCGGCTGAAAAACCATGTCGCTCACCGGGTAGTTCTGCCGCTCATCTCCATTGAGAACCGATACGATGGCCAGCGTGGCCGGGTCCAGCCCGGTGGCCACGACGGGCCCCATCACCCCAAAGGTGTCGAAGCTCTTGGCCCGCGTCCATTGAGCGAAGGAGGCATCCTTGTTGAGCAGTTCCACGGCCGTTACGTCATTGACGCAGGTGTAGCCGAAAATGTAGTCACCCGCCTCCGCTTCGGAAACCGTGCTGCATTTCTTGCCGATCACAATCCCCAATTCCCCTTCAAAGATCACTTTGCCGTCAAAGGAAGCGGGCCGGCGGATTTGCTCTCCCCCCGCCAGGGAAGACGTGCTGGCCTTGATGAAGTAGAGCGGCTCCGGAGGGGTGTCCAGATTCAGTTTTTGCCCGAGAGCATAAAAATTATTCCACAGGGCCACAATTTTCGAGGGCTCGGTAGGTGTCAAAATATTAACGTCGCCCAGCGCAACCGATTCCGAAGTGGATTTGGGCTGGTTGAACATGTCGCCCTCATGAACGGCGATGGTATCGCCTTCCAGAGTGCCGAATTTTTTTTCACCACCATGTTCAAACCGGATCCATTGCGTCATGGTTTTTCTCCATTTTTTGCGGCGGGCGGGTACCGGGATTGCCGCCGGCCGGGGCCGGCGAGCCGATAATGCTGGCTGCCAATATGAATAGGAATTCCCGTACCAATATTCCAGATTATTCCTTCATCCGCCAAATGGCGTAAAAATTCAACATTAAATGGGGCCACAGCGGATAAGAAGTACAGGGGATTACATTTCGGTGAGGATAAGCCCTTTTCGCCTCACGGGCCTGGACGCGTTACGGCGTACCCATCCGCGAATACCACCGCCGCCCGCGGGGTTAAGCGTTTGCCGGCGCCGGTGCGCGCCTGTTCCGGCCACGGCCCGGCCCGGGTTTGCGGGAGGGTGGCGCATCTTGTCCCTTGCGCGCCGGGCGTGGTGCGTAGCGGCGGGGCCTCCCCCTGCGGGCGCTTTCGCGCCGGGGCTCATGATCGAAGATGGGAAGCACGGGCAGCCCGGTCATTTCCCGCACCGCCCGCGCGGCAAAGCCCTTCTCCAGACCGGCTTGCTCCCACAATAGGGCCAGCAGTTGCCAAGCCTCGCGCGCCCCGGCGGGAGGATCACCCACCGGCCTTTGTTCCGATCCGTGCTTGCGCGGCAGGGAACGGGCGGCGGCCAGAATTCGCATGGCCGGGGCCACTTGTCCCTTCAGCAGGCCCCAGTTGCCCAGCATTTCCTGCAGGTCGGCATTGAGTTTGCCCAGGCCGGAGGCGGGCTTTCTCCGCCCGCCGGCCGGGACGCCCAACAGCATTCCGCGTATCCTGGGGCGGGCCAGGGCCAGCACCAGGCCCAGCAGGGCCACCGTGGTGGAAGGAGGCTCCTGCTCCGCCGCGATCCACCTGTCCAGGGCCTTCAGATAGGGATCGAGCAGGGGCAGCGGTTTGCGCAGGGCTTCCGGGGCGAATACCCACTTATGCGGCACCAGGCCCAGCATGGGCGTCAGCAGCCCGAACTGCTCCAGCGTCTGGAAAATCTGCACGGCATTGCCCTTGGTGAGAAAGCGCTGGGTTTCCTCGGCCAGGCGGTGCCGCTTCACCCGCGCCAGGCTGCCCGCCATGCCCGTCATGGCGGAGGCCAGTTCGCTTTCAAGGGTGAAGCCCAACCGCACCATGAAGCGCACCGCGCGCAGCATGCGCACCGGATCCTCCCGCAGGGAGACGTGGGGCCGTGTAATGGTGCGGATCACCCCCTCCCGCACATCGGCCAGGCCACCCACATGATCAATCACCGCTCCGTCCGCCGGATCACAGGCCAGGGCGTTCATGGTGAAATCGCGCCGAAAGGCGTCTTCCTCCGGAGTGCCATAGGTGTTGTCCCGCACGATCATGCCTCCCCGCTTGCGTTGGGAAGGCGCACGAAATGTGGAAACCTCCACCGTCATGCCGGGATAGGTGAGATGCACCAGCCGGAAGCGCCGGCCGATAATGCGCGCGTTCCTGAACAGGCCTTGCACCTGCTCCGGGCGGGCAGTGGTCGACACGTCAAAATCCTTGGGCGAGCGGCCCAGCAGCAGATCGCGCACCGCGCCCCCCACCACCAGCGCGGTATAGCCTTTGCTTTGCAGCCGCGCCACGAGCTCCCTTACGTCGGGATGGATGCGCTTGGCGGGAATAAGCGCAGCGGGACCGTCACCGGAAGGCGGGTGCTTGGATTTCCGTTTATTCAGCAGGAATTTGACAGATTGGGTGAGATTCATTCGCCATCCTTAGCGAGTATTGATCCACCAGCTTCTCAAGCCGGCAGCGGAGCCGGGCAACCGCCTCAGCTCGACACCACCAACCCCTCCACCAACAGCGCGGGGATGAAGGTGGAGGTCAGGTTGGGCTGGTAGATGTTTCCCCTGGCTTCGATCTGCTTCAGCAGTTCAAAGAAATTGCCGGCAATAGTGACGCTGTCCACGGGATGCACGCGCTTGCCCCCTTCCACCAGAAAGCCCTGCACACCGATGGAAATGTCCCCGCTGAGCGGATTGCAGCCCGCCGCCCCTTCCAGATCCGTCACCAGCAGGCAGCGCTCCGGAATTGCGCACAGCTCGTCCAGGCTATGGGCGCCGGTGGCCAACACGACGTTATGCGTGCGTGTGGATATCCCGCCGCTGAAGCCGCGCCCGGCATGGCCGGTGGAGGCACGGCCTTCCTTGCGGGCGGATTCCACGTGGTAGAGAAAATTGGTGAATCGCCCTTCTTCGATCAGGTTGAGGGGCTGGGTGGGTGTGCCCTCCGGGTCCAGGTAGCGCGAGCCCTGCGCGCCCTTGCGGTGGGGATCGTCGGTGAGGGTCAACTCCGGCTTGGCGATCTGTTCCCCCAGCCGCCCTTTCAGCCGGGACTGGCCTTTCTGCGCGGCTTCCGCATAGAAGGCTCCCAGATACATGCCCAGCAACTGTGGAGCGCAGTACTCGTCCAGCACAATGGGCATGGCGGCCCCGGCAATCTTCTCCGCTCCCAGCACGGCGGCGCCCAGTTCCACGGCTTTCCGGCCCAGCTTGCCCGACTGTCCAGGATCCCAGACGCGGGCGCTCCAATGGTGACTGCCGGTCTTGCGCAATCCGTTTTCCTCCAGCAGTGCCCCGCAATAGGCTCCCACGCTGTTCTGTTCCTGGGTATAGTCCATGCCACGGGTGGAGACCACGCGGTAGCTGCCGCGCGATTTTCCCACGCTCGCGTAAGGCACCGCCGTGACACGCTTGTCGGATTTCTTGGCCGTGCTTTCCATTTCCAGGGCGAAGGCCGCCAGATCGTCGAACGCGAGCGACTCCAGTTCCGGCTCAAACAAATTCAGGGTGCCGGGAGCGGGCACATCGGGAATTTCCGTATTGAGCACCACTTCGGTGGGGTCCAGCAGCAGGGCATTTTCCCTGGCCGCCAGCACGGCCTTTTCAATGGCTGTCTGCTCCAGCCGCTCCGTGTAGGCCAGCCCCGTGCGGCCCTCGGAAACCACGCGGATGCCCAGCCCCAGATCGGTGGACTGGTCCACCTTTTCCACCCGTCCGTTGAGCACACGTACCGTCATGCTCTCTTCCCTGCCCAACAGCAGGTCCACGTCCCGCAGATGATTCTCGCGGGCCAGGGCCAGCACGTAGTCAATTGCCTGCTGGCTGTCCATCAACGTCCTCCCACCAAAATCCGGTCGATCTTAATGGTGGGCTGACCCACCGTGGTGGGCACCCAGCCGCTGGAGGCGCCGCACATGCCCGCGGCCAACTCCAGATCGTCACCGATCATGGAGATCAGGGGCAGCACCTCGAAGCCCTTGCCGATCAGGGTGGCGCCGCGCACCGGCTCGGCGATCTTCCCCTTGCGGATGGCGTAGCCCTCTTGTACGGCGAAGTTGAACTCCCCGGTGGCCGGGTCCACGGAGCCCCCGCCCATCTTTTTGGCGTAGAGGCCGAAATCCACGGAGGCGATCATTTCCTCCATGCTGTGGGGTCCGCGGTCAATGTAGGTATTGCGCATGCGCGAGACCGGCGCGAATTTGTAGGATTCCCGGCGCGCGGAGCCCGTGCGTGCCACGCCCACCTGGCCCGCCCCGATGCGGTCGCTCAGGTAACTCTTCAGAATCCCGTTTTCGATCAATACGGTACGTTGCGGGGGATGGCCCTCGTCATCCACATTGAGGGAACCCCAGCGATTGGCCATGGTTCCGTCGTCGATGGCGGTCAGCAGGGGTTGAGCCACTGCCTCGCCGATTTTTCCGGTGAAGGGGGATGCGTTCTTGCGGATGGCTTCGGTTTCCAGGGGATGCCCACAGGCCTCGTGGAAGATCACACCACCGAACCCATTGCCCAGCACCACGGGCATCATGCCGCCGTCGATGTAGCCCGCTTCCGCCATGCGGATTGCGGAGGCGGCGGTGTTGCCGGCCAGTGTTTTCACATCCAGCCCCTGGAAGAACTCATAGCCTCCCAGCACACCCGGGCTTTCCGCTGCGGCCTGGGGGCCGCTGTCCTTCTCCGCGATGGTGGAAATGCCCAGGCGCGAGTATTGCCGGGAATCCTCCACCCACAACCCCTCCGAATTGCAGATCAGCACGTTGCGTTTTTTCTCCGATATGGAGGCCCGAACCTGGCGCACCGCATCTCCATGCTCCCTGGCTATGGCGTCGATCTGGCGCAGCAGGTCCAGCCGCTCGGTCTTGGGCACGCTGGAGGGATCGATGGAAACCGGATGGCGGTCCGTCACGGGCTTTTTTTCCGGGTAATGCAGATGCCCGGGACGGCCTTCCTTGAGGGAGTGGGCCAGATTCTCCGTCAGTTCAAGCAGCGCCTCCTCGGAGGCATCACTGCTGTAGCCATAATAGGCGTTGTCTCCCAACAACAGGCGTACACCCACGCCGAAGGAATTTCCGTTGTTGATGCTGTCAATCTTCCTGTCCAGCAATTCGACATTGGAAGAGTCGGACTCCTCGCAAAACACTTCCGCAAATTCGGCCCCGCGGCTCAGTCCGAGCTCGAGAATCCGGTTTACCGTCGATTCGGGCAGCATGATATTTCCGGGTAGAAAGGGTGATAATGGGTTCGTTTTCCAACGCCAATGATAGCAACGCCCTGTAAAAAAGCCAGCGCCCATCATCCCATTTCCGGAGAGGAGCGCGCGGGGCGCAACGGCTTGAGATATTGCGGCGAAGGGGCTATGGAAAGTTATTGCGGCCCACACTGTCCGGAGCCGCCCACACGCGATATTTACGGAAGGGCGACGGCCGGTGATCTTTACCGATCTGAAAACCAAGCGCTTGGTTCTGCGGCCTCTGGAAGCGGAAGACGCGCCCAGGCTCCTGCAATATGTGCTGGAGAACAAGGAGTGGCTGGCGCCCTGGGAACCGGCTCATCCGCCCAGTTATTTCACCATGGAGGGGCAGCGCAGCATCCTGCGGCATTGCGAGGAGGATCGGCGCAACGACAGCGGGGTGCTGCTGGGAATTTTCGAGCGTTCCGACGGTGATGGCCTGCTGCGGGGGCGGGTCAGCGTTTCCGGAATCGTGCGCGGCATATGGCAGAATGGATTCGTGGGCTACTCCATCGCCGCCGCGCGCACCAAGCGGGGGTATATGACCGAGGCCCTGCAACGGGTCGTGCAATTCGGATTCGAGGACCTGGAGTTGCACCGCCTGCAGGCCTCCATCGTGCCGCGCAACAAGGCCTCCCTGCGGGTGCTGGAAAAAAGCGACTTTCGCTATGAAGGGCGCGCCTTGCGATACCTGCAAATCAACAACGTGTGGGAAGATCACGATTTGTTCGCCATTACCTGCGAGGAGAAGCGCGGCCGCAAGTCCTAGGGCGGGGGTGCCACCGGACTCGTTTTCCATAATATGCCGCATGGGCGGCGATTCCCTTGCAAGGAAATTCCCTTGGCATCCCATTGACTTGAAGGTAGGGTAGGCGATCCTATTGAAAAATTCGCCATCCCTTCCGCACAAGTATCGTGCAAGGAATTGGGAGCCGCGCCGGTGAATCGGCAGGGGTTTATTTCAGTCTCTTTGGGATTCCGTATTCGGAGATGTTCTATGTTGCAGCCAGGACAGATTCATCAAGGATCGGGGGCGCGCCGCGTCACCATGGAAGAAGTCAATCCGACCAACAAGGGTAAGAAGCTGGCCCATCCCGCGTCCTTCGCTCCCCGCATATTCGCCGACACAGCCGATCTGGACGAAATCAAGCCCTTGATGGAAGGGGGCATTATCAATGGCGTGACAACCAATCCCTCGTTGATGAAGCGGGCCGGAGCGACCTCCTGGGATGGGGCCATGAAGATGATGAAGGAGATCGTAAAGTATATGGCGCCCTATCCGGTTTCCCTGGAGCTGACCGAGCTCACTCCGGAGAAGATGATAAAGCAGGCCAAGGTGCTGGCGGGCATCGGGCCGAACGTGGTGGTCAAGGTGCCCACGGGCGGGTATCAGGCCATCGACAAAAATCTTGATCCCTTCACCGGACTCAAGGTGATAAATGCGCTTTGGCGCAACGACATCAAGGTCAACGCCACTCTGATCTTCAACACCACCCAGGCTTTTTGGGCGGCCAATGCAGGCGCGAGCTATGTTTCACCCTTTTTGGGGCGGCTCGCGGACTACATGTACAAGCACGATCACGTGGAGCGTGAACCGGGCAATTCCCTCAACTTCCTGGAAGATCACAAGGCGCCGGCCGGCGGGCCGGAGCGTACGGCCAACTCGGCGTATGTGGCCAGCGGGGGGGCGCGCAGGGACTCCGGCGTGCGGCTTATCAACGAGATCGTGTCGGTGTTCAACAATTACCGGATCAAAACCGAGGTGCTGGCCGCATCCTTCCGCAACGCGGTGCAGTTGAGCGAGTGCCTGCTGGCCGGAGCGGATATCCTGACCGTTCCCGCCAGTCTCCTGATGGGCGTGGCGGACCATCCCCTCACCAACGAGGGCATGGTGGCGTTTGTGGAAGACTCCAAGGTGTTCGAAAAGTAAATCTGTGCACTGTCCCCGGGCCGTGCAGGAACCGCGTGCGGCGCCGGCCGCGCGTGCCGCGTCCGGGCTGCCCCTGGCGCGCTCCGCCCGCACCACCCGGGCGCCACCTTTCCTCTCCTGATGTTTCCGATATTATGACCACGCTCCAACCCGTCAGAGGCACCCGCGATTTTTATCCGGAGGAAATGCGGGTGCGCAACTGGCTGTTCGACATCTGGCGTCAAACCTCGCTGCGGTTCGGCTTCGAGGAGTACGACGCCTGCGTGTTGGAAAGCGAGGATCTGTATATCCGCAAGGCCGGCGATGAGATCACCGAGCAATTGTACAGCTTCGAGGACAAAGGAGGCCGGCGCATCGCCCTGCGCCCTGAGATGACGCCCTCCCTGGCGCGGTTGATTTTGCAGCGCAAGAACACACTGAGCTTCCCGCTCAAGTGGTTCACCATCCCCCAGTGCTTCCGTTACGAGCGCATGACGCGCGGCAGGAAGCGGGAGCACTACCAGTGGAACCTGGACGTGGTGGGCCAGCCGGATTTGACCGCCGAGGTGGAAGTAATCTCCGCCCTGCTGACTTCCCTGGAAAAGACCGGGCTCGATGCCTCGCACGTGGAGTTGCGGGTCAACGACCGGCAAATCCTGAATGGGCTGCTCAGCAATATCGGCATTCCCGAGGACAGGCACACAGAAGCAATGGTGGTCATAGACAAGCGGGAGAAGCTTTCCCCTGAAGTGCTGGATCAACTGTTGCGGGATGTCGGGCTAGACAATGACCAATTGGACAAGTTAAACGCCTTCTTCAGCGCCGCGGAGGAAAGCTTCGCGGAGGTGGGGCGGCATCTGGGCAGCCATGGCGCGGCCACGGAGGGGCTGCTGCGGCTGTTGGAGCTGTTGCAGGGGGTGGGTTTGCGGGACTACATCACCATCGACTGCACCGTCGTACGGGGCCTCTCATACTACACCGGTACCGTGTTTGAACTGCGGGACCGGGCAGGCAAGTTCCGGTCGATCTGCGGCGGCGGGCGCTACGATTCGCTGCTGTCCGCTTTCGGAGGTGAGTCCATTCCGGCCATTGGCTTCGGCTTCGGGGACGTGGTGATCCAGGAATTGCTGGCCGAACTGAAGCTGTTGCCGGAGTTGACCCACGACATCGACTTCGCCGTATTGCCCTTTTCCGAGCAGCAGGCCCCCGTCGCCCTGGAAGTGGCCCAGCGCCTGCGCGGGGCGGGCTTCCGGGCCGGCTCGGACTTTTCCTACCGCAAGCTGGGGCGTGCCCTGCAAAGGGCCAGCGAAATCGGAGCCCGCAAGGCCGTGCTGCTCTTGCCCGAGGAGCTGGAGCGGGGCGAGCTGGTGGTGCGGGACATGGCCGCCCGCACGGAAGTGCGCGTGGACAAGGAAGCCTTTCTCAACGATCCCGAATAGCGGCCCACCGGCCTGGGGCGGCTCAGTTCGTGCGGGGTGGGGCGGGATCCGCCAGCGGATCCGCGGTGCTGCCCAGCTTGAGCAGGGCGAGCAGGGCCTCGGCGCGCGCCGCCAGGCCGGGCGCTTCCAGGAGCGCCTGCTTTTCCGGCGGCGCATAGGGCAGGGACATGGCCAGGCTGTTCAGCAGCACCGGGCCGGGCATTCTCCGCAGTTCCTCCCAATCCACCTGAACCCCCCGCTCTCGGGTGAAGGCTGCGAAGGCCTCCAGCAGCACCGTGGTGTCCAACCGCCCTTCCAACTCGCTCAGGTCCGCCGAAAATTCCGAATAATCCGCCCGCGCCCTGCGGTAGCCCTCGTGCAGGGGCAACTCTTCCACGATGCGGAAGCGGCTTACCCCATGCAATTGAATCAAAAAGCGCCCGTCGGAGGTCTCCTGATGTTTTTCCAGGCGGCCGGCGCAGCCCACCGGGTACAACCGGGGCGTCTCCAACTCCGCGCCGGGCGGCGGACGGTTGTCCTGACGTGGCAGCAGGGGCTGCACCATGCCGATATGTCCGCCTTCCTGCAAAGCGCCGCTTACCATGGCCCGGTAGCGCGGCTCGAAGATATGCAGCGGAAGCAGCATTCCAGGCAGCAGCAGCACGCCGGTAAGCGGGAAAAGTGGAATGATTACAGGAGGGGATGAGTCGGTCATGGAAACACCAGGGCTGCTTTTTGGGAGGGTTCATGCCTGCATTGGTTGAAATGCGCGGTGGCCGGGCATCCCTAGGCCGCGCATGCCTGGGCATGAAATTATTCGTATCCACTGTTTTCAGCCATGAAGTATTTCACAGGCCGCGGCTGGCAGCAATCAATCCGAGGGCGCGGAAAGGAGAAGTCCGCCCTTTGCCGATTATTGCTAACCTTGAATTTGATCGGGTTCCGTCATTTTTTACGTTGACAAGCGTGCATGCAAAAATTAATGGTGTTCAGAGTCCATTATTATACGAATAGATCCGCCTGTAGTATGCATAGGCCCGTTTCCGCGGGTATGGGGAGGATTGGGGATCGCCCTCGGGGGTTAATCAATCTTTGTTTGAATTCAATTGGCGAAGGAGAGTTCCATGCAGAAGCAAAAGAAAGTAGTCAAAAGACGGTTATTTTTAAAGGGTGCGGCTGTTGCGGCCGGAGCCGGTGCCGTAGCTCTCCTCGCGGCCTGCGAGAAAAAAGAAGAGGGGATGGAAGGCCCGGCAGTCAAAAAGGATGTGAAATTTAATTGGAAGTATGTGACCAGTTTCGGGCCCACGGCCCCGGTCCTTTCCGAGAACGTCAATCATTTTGCCGACGAAATGCGGATCATGACCGATGGCGCAATGGACATCAAGACGTTTGGCGCGGGGGAACTGGTGCCGGCCTTCGGCGTGTTCGACGCGGTCAAGGAGGGCAGCATTGAAATGTTCCACAGCGCCTCCTACTACTGGGCCGGTAAGGTACCCGCCACCCAGTATACCTGCTCCGTGCCTTTCGGGATGAACGTGCAGCAGACCCAGGCCTGGTTCTACGGAGGCGGTGGGAAGGAACTGTGGCAGGAGTTCTATGAGAAGCACAATCTGATGGTCTTCCCGGCCGGCAATACCGGCGTGCAGATGGGTGGTTGGTTCAAGAAGGAAATCAAGAACATCGGCGACTATGACGGCCTCAAAATGCGTATCCCGGGGCTGGGCGGCAAGGTGGTGGCGGCTGTCGGCGGCACGGTGGTGCTGCTGGCGGGGCCGGACATCTATCCGTCCCTGGAGCGCGGCGTGATCGACGCCACCGAGTGGGTGGGCCCGCTCTATGATTGGGCGCTGGGCCTGCACCAGGCGGCC
>JAPUIH010000174.1 GCA_027297205.1 SAR324 cluster bacterium
CTCGCGACTTACCGGCGCCGGGCGGGCTTCGTGTTTGGGCTGGCCCTGTTCGCCACCTTCGCCGTCCGTCTCACCGATCCCATCTGGTACCGGCTGCCCTGGGCGTATTTTCTGTACTCTTCCCTCTACCTGCTTGCCGGGTGGGCCCTGGCCGCCCTGGTGATCGCCGCGGTGGTGCGCCCAACGAAATGATCCTAGCGGGGTTCTTGCCCCATGCCCCCAGCAGGGGCCGATGACTCCCGTACCCCATCCAAGCCGGGGTTGGCTTCCATCCCAACCCGGCACAAAATATCCGGGGGGACCGCGGCTCTGCGAGTCTCGCGTTGCTTCCCCCGAAACCTGTTCATCAAATATGCAGACGCGCGGGACCCGCGGCGGAGGCGGGCAATTATTCCACCGGAAAAACAACCAGCTTGGGGGGGGTGAAGCGGATGGAGGTCTTGTCGCCCGGCACTAGATGGCGATGGCCGGGAAAGAGCGCCTGCACCTTCAGCCCGGAGGGCAGGGCCAGGGTGTAAAGGGTCTGCACACCCACAAAGTCCGTCTGCACCACCTGGGCGGGGGTGCCCTTTCCGTTGCGGGCGGGCTCGATATGGTCCGGGCGCAGCAGCACGTCCACCGCCCTGGAGGGCGGAACGGCCATCCCCGCGGGCAGGGCAAAGCTGCCCAGTTCCGTGCGCACCCGCTTGCCCACGATCTCGCCCCGCATGAAGCCCGACAGACCGATAAAGGTCGCCACAAAGCGGCTGCGCGGCGCGTGAAACAGATCGTCGGCGGTGCCCACCTGCTCCAGCCGGCCCTTGTTCATGACGGCGATGCGGTCGGCCATGTTGATCGCCTCCTCCTGGTCATGGGTGACCAGGATCGAAGTGGCGCCGGATTGCTTGAGCACATCCTTCACCTCCTCCCGGATGCGCTGGCGCAGGTTGGTGTCCAGGTTGCTGAAGGGCTCGTCCAGCAGCACCAGGTCAGGCCGCAAAGCCAGCGCCCGCGCCAGGGCCACCCGCTGCTGCTGACCGCCGGACAGCTCGTGCGGATAGCGGTCTTCCAAGCCCTGCAGCCCGGTCAGCTTGAACATTTCCTCCAGCCGCGCCTGCCGTTGCTCCCCACTGAGCGGCTGCTCCCGCTCCGGCTCGCGGTTCAGCACAGCCTGCAACCCGCGCAACACGCGCTCGGGAAAGGGCCGCGCCAGACCGAAGGAGACGTTGCCCCGCACCGTGAGGTGGGGAAAGATGGCGTAGTCCTGAAACACCATGCCGATGCGCCGCCGTTCCGGAGGCAGCACCAGGCCCGGGCTGCTGATGATGCGGTTCCCCTGCACGATCTGCCCGGCATCCGGGGACTCGAAGCCACAGATCAGCCGCAGCAGCGTCGTCTTGCCGCTGCCGCTGGGACCCAGCACGTAGAGGATTTCCCCGGATTGCACGGACAGGGTGCAATCCTCGATCACCCAGCCCGACGAGTCGAACTTCTTATAGAGCCCGTTGATGTCCAGTACGGAGGTGCTCATGGGAGGGTCTGGCGGGTGGTGCGGGCGAGCAGGAGCGCAAACAAGGGAAAGGTCACCCCAATCAGCAGCAGGGCCGCGGGGGCGGCCAACTCGTAATATTCCTCACTGGTTTCGATCCAGATGCGTACGGCCAAAGTATCAAAGCCCAGGGGGCGAAGCAACAGGGTGGCCGGGAGTTCCTTCATGGAGCTGACAAAGATCAGCACCCAGCCCGTCACGATGCCCGGGCGAATCATCGGCAGCAACACCCGCAGCAGGGCTGAGTGAAAGGTGCTGCCCAAGGAGCGCGCGGCCTCTTCCAGATGCGGTTTCACCTGTTGGAAGGAAGCCTCCAGTGCTTGCAGACCCTCGGGCAGAAAGCGGATCAGATAGGCCAGGATCACCGTGCCCGCGGTGCCGTAGATGGGGTTGAACAAGTGAATGGCGATGAACAACACTCCCACCCCCACAATCGGTCCCGGCAGCACATAACCCGCGTAGGCACAGCGCAGATAGAACTGGTAGAGCCGGTCCTGGTAGCGGGTGGCCAGGTAGGCCACGGGCACGATCAGGAACACCGCGGCGCTGGCGGCGGCGACGGAGACGAACAGGCTGTTGAAGGCATAGCTCCCCAAATCCTCCGGCAGCCCGGCGGCGCGGATACCCTCCACGCTCTTCACCACCAGGAATGCGATCACCACCCCCGTGGCGCTGCCGAACACGAGCAGAAAATAGCTCCAGATCAGGGCCGTTCCGCTCCAGCCACAGCGCCGCCCCGGCACGGGACGGAAGGTGCCTACGGTCTGATAGTAGCGGCTGCGGCTGCGGTTGCGCCGCTCCAGCCAGAACAGCACGGCGCTCAGGACGATCAGCACCAAACAGAGCATGGAGGCCCCCACCCGGTCCGTGCGCCCCGCCAACTCCAGGTAAATGGCGCGGGTGAAGGTGGAATAGCGCATCATGGAAACAGCCCCGAAATCGGCGAACACGTACATTACGGCGAGAAACAGCCCGGCCATCACCGCCGGGCGGTGCAGAGGCAGGGTGATGCGCAGGAATCGGAACAGGCGCGTAACCCCCTGAATCTGCGCCGCCTCGTCGAAGGTAATGTTGTGATTGACCAGGGAGGCCCGCACCAGCAGATAGACGTAAGGGTAGGTCGCAAGACTGAGCACCATCACCACCGCGGGAAAAGCCCCATAGAGCAGGGGCAGCCGCGCCTCGGGTCCACCCAGCAGCCGGGCGGCGCTCTGGGCCCAGCCTCCGGGCAGGAACATTTCCGTATACACGTAGGCCATGATGTAGGTGGGAATTCCCAGGGGCGTGGCCAGCAGCCAACTCCAGATGCCCTTGCCCGCGAACTCGTAGCGCGTGACCAGCCAAGCCAGGGAAGTGCCCAGCAGCAGAGTCACCAGGGCAACCGCCGCCCCCAGCCCCAGCGTATTGGCCAGCAGCACCGGCAGCCACTTGCTCCAGATGCGGGCCCAATCCGCCGCCCCGGCCGACAGGGCATAGTAAACGATGTATGCCAGGGGCAGCAGCATCAGCACGGACACCCCGGCTCCCGCCACGGTCATCCCCACGGGACGGTGGTACTCGAAGACACGCAGGGGAAAGGCCAGGATGGGATGCCGCATGGCTTATTGCATTCCTACGGTTCTGATCAACTCAATGGCCAGGTCGATGCTTTCCACCTTCAGGCCCTGCCCCACCGGCGCCAGGCGGATGCTGTCCCGCGGGGGCAAGAGCCTGTGGGCCTTGACATCGCGGCTCACAGGAATTTCGTAGTTGACCTCGGCGAACAGGCGCTGGCCCCTGGGAGAAAGCACGAAATCCACGAACTTCCGCGCCGCGTCCAAGTGCTTGGCATGCTTGAGAATAGCCAGTCCGGAAATGGTCGTGGGCGCTCCCGCGCCATCCTGATCGGGAAAGATGATGCCCAAGGGCGCGCGCCCGTTCTTGGCGATGGCGCGGTAATAGTAATAGTGGTTGACCAGCCCCAGGGCGATCTCACCCCTGGCCACGGCGGAGACGATGGGCGTGTGTTTGGGAAACACGTTATCTCCGGCATTGGCCTTGATTCCTTCCAGGAACGCGCGTACCCGCTTTTCGCCGTGCTGTCCGATCATGGTGGCCAGACCGCCCACGAATGAACCGTTGGTGCTGACTGTGATCCCCAGTTTGCCGCGCCAGCGCGGCTCGGCCAATTCCAGCATGGAGCGCACAGGCGGCTTGCTGAATATGTCCGTGTTGTACACGATCGCCCGCGCGCGCGCCGAGGCCCCAAACCAGGTGCGTTGCGGCCCCACATAACGCTCGGGGATATGTTTGAGCATGGGCGAAGCATAGGGCTGCAAGAGCCCCAGGCGCCGCGCCCGGTCCAGCGTGCCGGCGTAATTGCTCATGAACACGTCGGCCGGCGTGCGCGCGCCCTCCACCTGGATCCGCGCCAGCAACTGCCCGGCATTGCTGACCAGGGTCTGCACTTCCACCCCTGTCGCAGCACTGAATGCCTTCACCACCGGCTTAGTGAACTTCTCACCACGGCCCGAATACACCACCAGCTGTTCCGCGCTCCATCCGGACAACGGGCCAATGCCCGTCAACAGCGCGCATACCGCCACACCCGCCAGCAACCGTGATCCCCCCCACGAAAGGCCCCTTACGGACAATTTCCAATTCATGGGAAACTCTCCAATTCAATTGAATATGAGACTAAATCTCAATTATAAATTTAAATTAAATTCCCATACTGGCGATGCGCTGTCAAGGTGACACGCGCCACTATTTCGGGACGATGGACAGGTTGCTAGGGCAGCAACCTGCCGCGCATCGCACGGCATCACCCGAGGAAATACCTCGCAAAGGCGCTACTTTAGCGTGTTTGGCGCGATATTGGCAAATCAGCCGGCGCCGGGCGGGACAGGGGACTACCCGATTCCAGGATAATGACCCGAGCGGCCCACGCAGCTTCGGCCCCCAGCCTGCACGGAGGCATGAGGCAATAAATACGTTAAAAACAAGCAGTTATAGCGTCATATGGCACGCGAAATCTTCATGCGGCCAGGAAAACCCTATAAACAGGTGCTTTCCGCTCTGATGGCGATTCGTGTCCGTCCCGCGGCGGGTCGAGCACTGCGCGAGTGAGACCGTGTCGCAATAACAATATCACGCGAGGACGGGTTGACCATGGTAACGTGGAGACAAAAATTCTACTGAGGGATTTGCCCGCACTTGCTGCACAGACCGAAGATCCGCAGGGAGTGGTGGGTTTCCTGAAAATCGAAATTGTTACAAATTTCCGCCTGCATGTTTTCCAGCTTTTCATTGTGGAACTCAATCACGTTTCCGCACTGGGTGCAGATCAGATGGTCGTGATGCTCCCCCGGGTGCACATGTTCGTAGTAGGAGCCGGTGCCGCCCAGTTCCAGCCGTTCCACCAGCTTGCATTCCAGCAGCAATTCCAGGGTGCGGTACACCGTGGCCCGGGACACGCGGGAGCGATTCAGCTTGAGGCGCTGCACGATCTCCTCGGCCTCGAAATGACCCGAGCCCCCGAAAATTTCATCCACCACCGCTTCCCGCTGCCGGGTCAGCTTGAGATTCTTGTCTAACAGAAAGTCGACGAACAACTTCTTTTCGCTGGACTCGCTTTGCTCCGCACCACGGGCGGGGGCTCCGGCGGCGCGGGAGGTTTGCGCGGGTCTGCGCATGGCTCTTTCCTTTATTGATGGCTCCCCGGCGCCACTGCATGGCGGTGAGGGACTCCCACTCATCCCCGGGCAGTGCCGGACAATCCGCCGGCGCGGCGCGGGGGAAATTGCATGGTCCAAAGGGTAGCAAATGCTCCAGGGGGAATCCACCGCCGCCGTATGCATCCGGCGGCGAGGCTCGATTCGGCGCCAGCGCGGCTTGACCTGCCCTGGGCGCTATGGAAAAATTCAACTGCATGATTTTATGCGGTTTTTCTAAACCGCAGCCGGAATGACGCAGCTCGGGCCGCGAAATGCGCATCACCACACCTGTCAGGACAATCCAGCATGGCAAAGCAATCAACCAAAAAGTCCGCGGGCAAAGCCTCCGGCAAATCCACCGCCAAGGGCCAGCAAGCCGCCGGAGAGGTGCACGCCTTTCAGGCGGAAATGCAGCAACTGCTGAACATCATCATTCATTCCCTCTACTCGGAACGGGAAATTTTCCTGAGGGAACTGATCTCCAATGCGTCGGACGCCCTCAACAGGCTGCGCTTCAACATGATCACCGACGCCAAGGTGCGCGACAAGGACGCAGCGCTGGAAATCGTGCTGGCAGCGGACACCGAGGGGAAAACACTCACCGTCAGCGACAGCGGCATCGGCATGACCCAGCAGGAGTTGATCGATCACCTGGGCACCATCGCCAAGTCGGGCACCCTGGATTTCGTGAAGGAATTGTCCAGCGCCGACCCCTCCCAGCGCATGGACCTGATCGGCCAGTTCGGCGTGGGCTTTTACTCGGTGTTCATGGTGGCCAAGCGCGTGGTGGTCGATACCTGCCCCGCCGATCCCTCCCAGCCCGCCTGGCAATGGAGTTCCGAGGGCGCGGGCGAATACCAGCTCGCACCGTCCCAGCGCACGGCCCGCGGTACTTCCGTGCGGGTGGAGTTCAAGGAGGAATGCGAGGAGTTCTGCTCTCCTGCGCGTATCGAACAGATCGTCAAGAAATACTCCAATTTTGTGCCCCATCCCGTGATGATGGAGGACAGGCGCCTCAACGCCCAGGACGCCATCTGGATTCAATCCAAATCTGAAGTGAATGAGGAGCAGTATCAGGAGTTCTACAAGTTTCTCACCCACGATTTCGAGAATCCACTGCACAGCATCCACCTGTCCATCGATGCGCCGGTGCAGTACCGGGCGGTGCTGTTCATCCCGCCCCAATTGTCCAACGAGGTGCTCTATTCCCCGACGGGATTCGGCCTGCAGCTATACGCGGCCAAGGTAATGATCCAGAACGAATCCCAGGATTTGCTGCCGCTCTATCTGCGCTTCTTCCGCGGCGTGGTTGACACGGAGGACCTGCCCCTCAACGTATCGCGGGAAATGGTGCAGCGGAACCCGCTGCTGGCCAAACTGTCCAGCAGCCTCGCCGGGCGGGTGATCCGGGAGTTGCAGTCCCTGGCGAAGACCGATCCGGAACGTTACGCAACCTTTTGGAAGCAGTACGGCAAGGTGCTCAAGGAGGGTATCACCTCCGATCCGGCCAACCAGGAGCGCCTGCTGGAGCTGGCGCGCTTCAACTCCTCCCAATTCCCCGCGGAAGACGAACTGACGACCCTGCACGATTACGTGTCCCGCATGCGGGATGGGCAAAAGGAAATCCTGTATTTCAACGGCCCTTCCCGGGAAGCCATCGAGCGCAACCCGCATCTGGAGTTTTTCAAAAAGAACGGCATGGAAGTGCTCTACCTGTACGACCATGTGGACAATTTCATCATGGCCCAGTTGCATGAATTCGAGGGGAAAGTATTCGCCAGCATAGACCAATCCAATCTGGAGGCGTTTAAGGAAGAGGGCGCCACGCCACCCAATCACGAGCAGGCGCTTCCGGAAGAGGAACTGCAAGAGGTGCTGAAGTACCTGCAGGATACCCTGGGCGAGCGGGTGGCGTCAGTGAACGCGTCCAAGCGGCTGGTGGACAGCCCGGCCTGCCTGGTCAATCCGGACGACATGCCAGGCAACGTGCAGAAGATGATGCGCATGCTCGACAAGAATTACACCGGTATCGCCAAAATCCTGGAGGTCAATCCGGCGCATCCACTGATCCGTCACATGTCCTCGATCCACAAGAGCCACCGGGATAGTCCCCTGCTGAAGGAGTTGGCCGAGCAGATTCTGGACAACTGCCTGCTCGTGGAAGGACTGATCGAGCGTCCTGAACAAATGGTGGAACGCATCCAATCCCTCATGACCCGCGCGGCCGAGAACCAGACCAAATCCGGCACGTAGTTGACATTCCGGCCGCAACCCAGGCACCGACGAGGCTCCGTTCTGGCATATCCCGCACCTCCTCTCAGCCACCACCCGCATCTGCGCCATGCCGGCTGGCAATCCCCGCGCCGCGCGACCTTCCGCGGTAGATTGTCGGATTTATTGTCAAGCTGCCTGCCCTCTCGCCGATGGCTTGGGCGGCCTTTGAGGTTGCCTTTTGCCATTCCTTTGACGTGGGTCGCGATGCTGACCCTTGCGGCGCTGCTGCTCCAGGGTTGCGGAACCCCGAGCCAGAGCGCGGACTGCGATATCCTGCTCGGCGAACAGCGCTACACCCGCGTGCTGGAAATCTGCAGCAATCCCTTTCATCGCGCGTCGGCCTATCTCGGCCTGGCGGGTTTGGATCTGTTCAACCTGCTGAGTACCACCTCGACCCCAGGCAACGTGGTGGGACTGCTGGGAGCCACAACCGCCAATATCACGGCCAAGCGCCAGCTTCTTGTGCTGGCGGTGGAGGAGGTGCGCACGCCGGCCTCCGGCAGCCAGGCCTTTGCCCTGCTGATCAGCTCCTTCCTGGGGCTGGGCATCACCATCTCGGAATTTCTGGACAACGGCGCGGGCGCGACAGCCCTGGATGACGTCATCATCGATTCGGAGGTGGAAGCGGCCAGCGGCCTGAGCTTTACGGGAAGTTCGATTTCCCTGGCCATCGCCGGCACTCCCTACTACCAAACCCAGGTTTTCGGCTCCAGCTACACCCTGATTTGCGCCGACGTGACCCCGCCGATCTGCGACAACAATCCCGGAGCAAGCGTGAGCGTCTATGACGACTTGGACGGCTCCGGGCTACTGGATACGGGAAGCCTGCCGGGTGTCTCCGCGGCCGAAGCCGCGGTGAGCGCGCAACTGGGCATCAGCGCCAGCTCGTCAGGTCTGGTGGCGATGATTACGAGCCTGGATTTCCCCATTGCGGAGGATCCGGCCAAATCGGGACAACTGGAAAACTTTCTCGGCCAGGGAGATCCCGCCCAGCAATTCGCCATCGGTGTGGTCGGCTTCCTCGATCTGCTCACAGCCGCGGACGCGTTTCTCAACGCTTCGGCGGGCGGCACGGGCGGGGGCGTGCAGGGCATCTCGGACGATATCGACGCCATCCGGGTCCGCATCGACAATGGCGCGACATGCATCGCCACGGCCCAGCCGGCTGCGGCCTCACTGCTCGATCTATGGCTTGCGATCTATCTGACCGCGCCAGGCACGGTGGCTCAGCCCTTGCCGAACCAGACACAATTTTCCAATTTCAATTTCGTCAGCAACACCCAGGTGCCCGCTGGAGGTGTGTTTCCCGTCTCCATCGATCCGACCTCTTACGTGTTCCCCGACCCCCTGGGCTTCAAGTTTCTCTACCCCATTTCCTTGCCGGCCGCGGGGTTCGATGTCACCAACGCCACGCCCCATGTGGCCCAGGCCGACCCGCAATTCCGCACGGATTTCGAGTTTATCCCACGCATTGCCCCCGGCGCTGCCACGGTAGATGACGGAACGATCACCCTGGCCGAAGTGCTCTGCGTCTCCTCAAGCTGACCTGCGCCGGAAGGTTCGGAGTCACTCCCCACCAAAGGGTTTCACGCCTTGGAACCCTGACCGATTTTTGAACCAGCATTTGGGTATGTTGGATCAAGAACATTTTGTAAGGTTGTACAAAAGCCTGAATCACACAGGTAGAATCTTACCGGATAGATTGATCCCACTTCTTGAAGTGGGGGAGGGGCAAAGCCCCCACGCAAAACAATTTCGGGGGAACATGTCCCCCCAAGCCCCCATTCAAGGGTTTATTGATTGGGTGAACCCAATCAATAAACGTTTTATTATCAAAAGCTTGGTCTTTGGGAGAAATTCCCTTGTAAAAAGTTTAATGCCTATTCCAATCACTCCGGCGATTTGGTATGATTAGTTTGTCAGATCAAAAGCTTAACGCCAATCATGGAGGATGGGTTATGGCTTATCAAGAACTGTCCCTTCTTCAGTTCAAGAAGAAATTCCCCAATGAGCGGGCCTGTCGAAAAGCACTCAAGAAAACGCGCTGGCCCAGCGGTTTTGTCTGCCCCAAATGCGCCCACACGCGGGCATACGACCGTCCCAAGCGCCGCCTTCTTGAGTGCACGGGTTGCGGCTATCAGGCTTCATTGACGGCCGGCACTATTTTCCATCATACCCGAACTCCATTGCTTAAATGGTATTGGGCAATCTACCTGGCCAGCCAGGACAAAGGCGGCGTTTCGGCCATGCGTTTGTCCAAGCAACTCGAACTTGGTTACAAGACGGCTTGGGCCATGCTCCATAAAATCCGCAAGGCCATGGGGCAACGGGACTCTCGCTACACGCTTTCCGGCTCCATCGAAATGGATGACGCTTTCTTCGGCGGAACGGGCAAAGGCAAGCGGGGCCGGGGCGCAACCAACAAAACCACCGTGATGGTGATGACCGAAACCAAGGGCGACAAAGCCGGTTTTATCGCCATGCAGACCATGAAATCGGTCAGCGGGGAACGGGTTGAGAAAGTTACCCAAAAACACATTGAACCTGGCCAAAAAATACGCACCGACGGGTTGCATGCCTTTTCCGTTCTGAAAAAAATGGGGCACCAACACGACGGCAGGCCGATCCCCGGAAAACAGGCCCACGAGGAATTGCCTTGGGTCCATATTGCTATCTCGAATGCAAAGCGTTTTCTGCTCGGTACCTATCACGGCGTAAGCCGCAAATACCTCCAGGATTATCTCAATGAATTTTGCTACCGCTTTAATCGCCGATCCTGGGAACAACAAATGACGGATCGACTTTTGACCGCTTGCATTAACGCCAATCCGGTCACATTTGCGGAGTTAAAGGCATAGGCATTAATACTTTTCAAACCGCGATACTTTTCTCCACCGAGCCCCATCAGAGCGAATATGATGCTGTTACAGATTCAAAAACACCCGCAACCCACGTCTGGG
>JAPUIH010000175.1 GCA_027297205.1 SAR324 cluster bacterium
TGCGGCAGCAGTCCATAAGAAAGTTCTAATTACCTTAGATAGTGAAGTTGAGGTTGGAAATCATACCGGTAAAGTGATTGTCAAAAAAATGTTTCAAGGAAAAAATGTAAATGTAGAAAGTGTTGCTAACAACCCTAACAAAAACCTAAAGTTCGTTGCGGTAATGTTCCAAAGAGAAAAAGGTTTTGACACAAAGAATCAAGACTGGTTTTACATTCGGTATGACGCAAAAGGAACCCCGACAAAGAACAAGAAGGGAATGTTGATGGTAGGCAGGTTTCCAAAATGTATTTCTTGTCACCAATCGGCACCAGGTGGAGATTACATTTATAGCTATTCAAGATAACACTAACCGGTCAACCATGATTGAACGCATGCGTGGTGCCATTCCACCAATGCTGCGTCACAACCATTTCTGTGGCAGTAGTCAGTTTGAATTTCGCTTCTTGTAGGGGCCGCGCTTCCCAGGCTTGATGGCTCCCGCTTCGACCATCTCCACAATAGATTATAGATCTACGCTATGAGCGGAATCCCCAACGCCTATTTGCAGCGGCACGCGCTCTACCCTCCCCAGATCGCCGAGCCGCCCGCGCGGGGGCTGGGGCTGGTGGTGACCATACCCAGCCTCGCCGAGCCACGCCTGCTCACGACCCTGGACAGTCTGGCGGCTTGCGCCGCGCCGCGCTGCGCGGTGGAGGTGCTGGTGGGCGTCAACGCGTCTGAATGCGCGCCCAGCGATCTGCTGCGCCGCAACGCGCGGTCCCTGGAAGAGGCGGCGCGCTGGATCAGGGAGCATCCGGCAGCGCCCTTCCGCTGTCATTTGCTTCATTTTTCGGGCCTGCCCACCCGGCATGCGGGAGTGGGGCTGGCCCGCAAGCTGGTGATGGACGAGGCGGTGGCCCGTTTGCATGCGGCGGGCAATGGGCGGGGCGCGATCGCGGGGCTGGATGCGGACTGCCGCTGCGCGCCGGATTATTTGCGTGCGCTGGAGCGGTACTTCGGCGCTCATCCCGCCATGGAAGCCTGCTCCCTGTATTTCGAGCACGACCTGGACGCAGCGGAAACCCCCAGCCTGCGCCGGGGGATCATCCATTACGAGCTCTTCCTGCGCTATTTCAAGCTGGCCCTGGAGTTCTGCGGTCATCCCTTCGCCTTCCACACCCTTGGGTCCTGCATGGCCGTGCGCGCCGATGCCTACCAGCGTCAGGGTGGGATGAACCGGCGCAAGGCCGGGGAGGACTTTTACTTTCTGGAAAAGTTCATGAAGCTGGGCGGATTCGGGGAAATCCGCGATACCACCGTGTACCCCGCGGCGCGGCAATCCCGGCGGGTGCCCTTTGGCACGGGGCGTGCGATGCATGAATGGCTGGAGCGGGAAGGCCGGCCCGAGCCGGTGCATCATCCGGGTATATTCATGGACCTGCGCTCGTTCCTGGCGCGCGTGGACACCCTTTACGGCCTGCCGGGGCGGGGCCTGGAGGATTTCCTGTCGGAACTGCCGGCCGCGCTCGGCGCCTATCTGCGGGAGGTGGCCTTTCCCCAACGGCTGGCAGAAATCCGCGCCAACAGCGCATCGGCCGAGTCGTTCCGCAAGCGCTTTTTCCGTTGGTTCGACCGCTTTCGCGTGCTCAAGTACGTGCATTTCGCGAGCGGCCGCCACTATGCCCCCATGCCTCTGGCCGATGCAGTAACCGGGCTGCTGGCCTGGCAGGGGTTGTGCGATCAGAATCAGGCGGTGGACGCCGGCCCCGAAGAGCTATTGCTGCATCTGCGCCGCATGGAGCGCGAGGGAGAGCGGCTGCCGCTGCAATTGGCGTAAGGCGCCGCCAGCGAGGGCGGAAAGCGTCATTGCTAACCGCCTACGGTGGCGCTGAACACGATCAGATGGTCGTTTTCCCGCAGGGGATGATCCAAGGCAGTCACCACTTCGCCGCCATTGATGGCGAAGCGGAAATGCTCGGGCAGTTGCTCCGTTGCCGGAAGCCACTTTGCCGTCTCGGGATAGACCCGCTGCAGCACCTGGCAGACGGTTGCCACCGAATCGCCGTGGAGCGGCAGTTGGCCGCAGCCGGTGCGGATGCGCAGGTTCCCGTACAGTTCCAGGGTCACGGCGGGATGCGAGGCATCGCAGAATCCCAGATGGGCCAGGGCCCGCCTGTAGGCTTCCGGAGAATCCAGCCTGGTGGCAACAGTGGCCGATCCGTTGTGCAGCGTCTCCGCCGGGAGAACAGCCAGCTTCTCCGTGGCCGGCAATTCGCTTGCTCCGTCCGCGGCGCCTTCTCCGGAAGATCGTGCATCCTTGAACAAGCGAGGCCGGTAGACCGCCAGCAGAGGCAGCCGCCGCTCCCCTTCGCATACGCAGAGGCCATCCGCCTGCGGCTCCAGGGCGTCGAACATGCGTTCCACCCAAGCCGCGGTGAGGTAGGGCAGGTCGGAAGTGATGACGGCCACCTTGGCGGCTGGATCCGGGAATGCTTCCAGCACTGCCGCCATGACCTGCGCCGGGTGTGCGGAGGCCGCCCGCGGCTCAGCCAATTCCATCCCCTGCAAATATTTGCTTTGGTAATCGGGGGGAAAGGGCGTTTCCAGTGGTATGATGACCATGCGGCTGACCAGCGGCCGCAGCTCACGCACCAGCCGCGCCAGCAGATCGAGCTCGCCGAAGCGCGTCATATCGCACCGGCCGGCTTTTCCGGAGGGCTGGCCTTCCGCAATAATCACTGCACCGCGATCTTCCATGGTTTTGCCTGGCGGCGGCGTAATGCTGCTCCGGACCAATCGCGCAATGCCGGCGCCGCGGCCCGCCGCTAGCCCTGGATCAAGTGTTTTGTCAGAGACAACTCCCTAATGCGAAAGATACCATGGGCACTGGCGCGAATCAAAATAACGGCGGTGCCTGCCGAGGCTTGATGGGGTGGCCAGGCCATGGGTGGTGGGAGTGTAATGCAGATCGTCTCCGGAGGGCAGAGCGGTGTGGACAGCGCGGCTCTGGACGTGGCGCTGGAGCTGGGCATTCCCACCGGCGGATGGTGTCCGCGGGGCTGCAAGAGGGAGGACGGCAGAGTTCCGGCGCGCTATGGGCTCCAGCAAACACCCTCCCGGGGCTACGCCCAGCGCACGCGCTGGAACGTGCGGGATTCGGATGGTACCCTGCTGCTGCTGCTGGGAGAGGCCAAGGGAGGCACGGCGCTTACCCTTGCCGAAGCGGAGAAACACGGCAAGCCCCTGCTTGCGCTGGATCTCAGTGCGCCGCTGGACAAAGCGGCATTTTTGGCCTGGATGCATGAACACGGCATTTCCCACCTTAACGTGGCCGGACCGCGGGAAAGCCAGCAACCGGGAGTGAACCTGAAGGCGGCGCAGGCTCTGCGCGCGCTGTTGTCCGCCTAACGGGCCACAAGCTGGAGCACGGAATCCTCCTCCCATATGAACTGCTGCTCGCAACGGCAGAGCTCCCCAAAATGCCCCGGCACGATAATGTCCGCCATCTCCATGATCTTCGTGATGCTCTTTCGCCCGTTCTCCTCGGAATCAAAGGCCATATCCGGCCGCTTGAGCAGCATTTCCTTGGGATATTTGATGGCATCCCCCGCCAGGACGACCGTGCCCTGCTTGGTTTCCAGGGCCAGGGCGCTGCTGCCGGGCGTGTGGCCGGGGGTCTGGAAGAAATGCACGCCCTTGGCGATGTCCCGGTCATCATCGATAAGAGTGACCTGATATTCCCCCAGCAATTCGCGGATTTTCCAAGGGATGAACAAGTCCTTGGGGTTGGGGCTTTCCGCGTAATCCCACTCCCTTTGGGAAAGGTAGACGTGGGCTTTGGGGAAGAGGTCCACATTGACGCAGTGGTCGTAGTGCAGGTGGGAAAGCACGACCGCCGAGATGTCGTCCGGGCCAGCCCGGCGCCCTGTAAGGCATTAATCAGAATGCCCCTATTGTTGTAATGGCCCGTATCGAATAATATCAGCCCGTCGGTGGATTCCACCAAGACGAGATTGGCGAAGCCGATGGTGCCTTCCACGAATTTGAAATTGCTGCCTTTAACCAGAATTTTGTAATCGACCATGGATGCTCTCCCTCGGATGGAACGGCCCTTGACCCGTGGGCGCGGGGAAGGGCGGATTTCCGTACTTGTATTCTCTGCCGCGAGAATATACAGACGTTATGCTTCCGGAAAGTGCCCGGATATTGCAACTCCGTTTTTGGGCCACGTTTCGCGAATGGTGCACAGGGGCCGGCGGATCACGCGCCGCAAGTTCTGAGCGCAATTCTTCCGTCCCATGGGACGGACTCACCCGCAGCCGGAAAGACAGGCGCATGGGATATTTACCGATTGAAAACTACGGCATTATCGGCGATTTGCATACGGTCGCCCTGGTGGGAATGAACGGATCGATCGACTTCATGTCTTTCCCGCACTTCGATTCTCCCACCATATTTGCGGCGATCCTTGACGATAAAAAGGGAGGGCGCTTCCAGATTGCGCCCACCTTCACCAATGTGCGCCACAAGCAAATCTATCTCCCGGACACCAACGTGCTGCTTACGCGCTTCCTTTCCCATGAGGGTGTGGCGGAGGTATCCGATTTCATGCCGGTGGAAATGGTGAATCCCACCAATGAAATGGTGCGGCGGGTCAAGACCGTGCGGGGTGAAGTGGAATTCCGCCTGCATTGCGGCCCGCGCTTCGACTATGCCCGGGCCTCCCACCGCGTGGAAAACAATGGCAAGGAGGTGCTGTTCATCTCCGAGGGTGACGACAAGCTGGCCCTGCGTCTGCGCACCGACATACCGGTTGAAATCCAAGACGGCGCGGCGGTGGCCAAGTTCACCCTGCGCGCGGGCGAATCCGCGTCATTCGTGCTGGAAATGGCCGAGCCCGGCGTGGAATCCACCACGGCGGCGCCACACTACGTGTCCGAATCCTTCAAGGAAACGGTCAACTTTTGGCGGCGCTGGATCAGCCAATCTCAGTATCAAGGGCGCTGGCAGGAAACGGTGAACCGCTCCGCGTTGGTGCTGAAGCTGCTCACTTCCCAGACCCACGGATCGATCGTCGCCGCGCCTACCCTGGGGCTGCCCGAAACGATCGGCGGCGAGCGCAATTGGGATTATCGCTATACGTGGATCCGCGACGCGTCGTTCACTCTCTACGGCCTGATCCGGCTGGGCTTTACGGATGAAGCCGCGGCCTTCATGAAGTGGATCGAGGGACGCTGCCACGAGCTCAACCCGGACGGCTCCCTGCAGATCATGTACGGCATTGACGGCCGGCACGACCTGACGGAGTTTTCCCTGCCTCACCTGGAAGGCTACTGCAAGTCCTCACCGGTGCGGGTCGGCAACGGCGCCTACGATCAGTTGCAGTTGGATATCTATGGCGAGTTGATGGATTCGGTGTATTTGTACAACACCTATGGTCAGCCCATCCATCACGATCTGTGGAAAAACCTGGTGCGCCTGGTGAATTGGGTGGTGGAAAACTGGCGCCAGCCCGACGAGGGCATCTGGGAAGTGCGCGGCGGCCGCAAGGAATTTCTGTATTCCCGCGTGATGTGCTGGGTCGCCATTGACCGCGGCATTCGCATCGCCCAGGCCCGCTCATTCCCGTCGCCCCTCAGCCGGTGGTTCGAGGTGCGCAACGAAATTTACAACGAAATCTTCGAGCGCTACTGGGATTTCGACCTGCAGGCCTTCGTGCAATACAAAGGCTCCAAAAGCATGGACGCGGCCAACCTGTTGATGCCTCTGGTGAAGATCATCAGCCCGCAAGATCCCCGCTGGCTGTCCACCCTGGATCGCATTAAAAAAGAGCTGGTGGACGATTCCCTGGTCTATCGCTACAACATCACCGACGCCGCCTCCGACGGCCTGTCGGGTGAAGAAGGCACCTTCACCATGTGCACCTTCTGGTATGCGGAAACCCTCGCCCGTGCGGGCGACTTGGACGAGGCACGCTTCATCTTCGAAAAGGCCCTCGGCTATGCCAATCACCTGGGACTATACGCGGAAGAATTGGGACCCGCCGGCGAGCATCTGGGCAATTTCCCCCAGGCCTTCACCCACCTGGGCCTGATCAGCGCCGCCATCAATATCAACCTGCGCCTTTCCCAGGCCGGCAGGCAAGGATAGCGCCCAGCTGGAGGGCGCCCTCGTGCGCCGTCAGGTTGCCGCGGACTGGAATAAATAGCGCGCCTGGGATATATTGCTTTCCGGGATATTCTTCACCGTACGGCCAGGGCGCAGACCAATGGGAGGCTGACTATGCGCTTCCATTCTTTCCATAAATTTGTAGTTTTTGCCGCAACCGTGGCCTTGCTCCTCCCTCTGCTCGCCGTGCCCGTCCAGGCGCAACTGATCAAGAAGGAGGGGCCGCTGATCACGGTGCGGGCCACGGGCCGGGCGGAGCTGGGCGAGGGCACCAAAAAGGGGGTGAAGGAAAAAGCCCGGCTGGAGGCCATCCGCCTTGCCATTGAGTTGCATGCCGGGGTGCACATAACCTCCCAATCCACCATGAAGAATTACGTGCTGGAGCAGGACGTGGTCAGCTCCTACCAGCGCGCCTATGTGAAGTCCGTGCGCGAGCTGGCCTACAGCTACGACAAGGCCACGGAAAGCGGCACCTACCAGGGCGAATTCGTGATCGACCTGGCTTCGCTGAAAGGCATGGCCGCCGCCGAGCAGGCCTTGGCGAGAAACCGCGGCAAGGCGGTGGAAGCCACCGTGTTCTTCTTCGATGGGCAGGGCCGCATGATGGAGGAGGGTGGCACCGTGCGCGCGGGGGATCGCTTCAACGTGATGGTGCAGCCCGCGGGCGATCTCTACGCCTACATCATCAATCGCGACTCCCAGGGCAATCTGTTCAGCATCTTCCCCAACTTGGATGTTTCCAGTCATGGCAATCCCTTGCAGCAGGGCATCAAATACTACTTTCCGCCCAAGACCTCAGATCTGGTGTTCGCCTTCGACGAAAATCCCGGGCGGGAGCGTTTCTACTTTCTCTTCTCCGCTGTGCCGCTGGGTGACATCGACGCGCTGTTCGCCAAGCTGGCGCGGGTAAAGTCCAGCGAGGCGCGCAAGGCCATGGCGCCGATCCTGGAAGAGCGGGTGGTCACGCGCGGGATTGTTATGCAATCCAAATCGACCCAGGCCACCATTGCCGCGGGGGGCCAAGGCCGCTCCGGCAAGGTGCTGGGCGAACTGCTCAAGGGCAGCGGCGCTTTCGTGAAAACGGTAATGCTTCATCACCTCCAGTAGATTTTCCGCTTCCCATCATTCACCATAACCCCGGCATGACTGCCGCTCCGCCGGATGCAAAGTCCCGTGGCGCGGCGGCTGTAAGGGGTGAGCGATGCGCGAATGGTTTCCCAAATCGACCCTGGGCGAGCTCCCGGAGGGCGCGGCGCGGGCTTTTGCCGGGCGCGAGGCGCTCTGCTTCGAAGGCCGCCGCTGGAGCTTCACGGAGCTTTCCGAGGACGTAGACCGCGCGGCCCGGGCGTTGCTGGCGCTGGGCATTCAGCCGGGGGAAAAGGTCTGCCTGTGGCTCAATAACCGCCCAGAATTCATTCATCTGATGTTCGCCGTGATCAAGATTGGCGCGGTGCTGATCCCGGTCAATACACGCCTGCGCACC
>JAPUIH010000176.1 GCA_027297205.1 SAR324 cluster bacterium
ATGATCCCCACCGTTGGTTCGTCCACCGCAATGCGCGGCAGGGGCCGTGGATCGTGCGGCGCCATCAGTGTGTCGCCGATCTGTATCTGCTCGAATCCCGCCACCACGGCGATGTCGCCTGCGGCCAGGGCTTCCACCGGCACCTGCCGTCCGGCCTGATAGGAAAACAGCGCGCTCACCCGCTGTCTGCGCTCCCCATCCACCTGGGCGACCAGTAATTCATCTCCCACCCTCAGGCCGCCGGCCCGGATGCGCCCCACCGCCAGCCGGCCCACGTAGTCGTTATAGTCGATGTTCGCCACCAGCATTTGCAGCGGACCCCGCGCATCGGCCCGGGGAGGCGGGAATTTTTCCACGATCCATTGGAACAGCAGATCCAGGGAATCCCCCGGCTGTGCGGGATCAGCGGTGGCGCGGCCTTCCCGGGCGACCGTGTAAATCGTGTCAAAGTCGGCCTGCTCGTCCGTGGCGTCAAGATCGATGAACAGGCCGAACAAATCGTCCAGCACTTCGTTCACCCGCGCATCCGGCCGGTCGATCTTGTTGATGCAGACGATAATCTTCAGATTCTGCTCGAGGGCTTTTTTCAGGACGAAGCGAGTCTGCGGCAACGGGCCTTCCGAGGCATCCACCAGCAGAATCGCACCATCCACCATGTCCAGCACGCGCTCCACCTCGCCGCCGAAGTCAGAGTGACCGGGCGTATCCACAATGTTTACCTTGATGCCCTTGTAGGTGAAGGAGGCGTTCTTTGCGGCGATGGTGATGCCGCGCTCGCGCTCCAAATCCATGGAGTCCATGTAGCGCTCCTGCACCGCCTCGTTTTTGCGGAAGGAGCCGCTTTGGCGCAGCAGATGATCCACCAGGGTGGTCTTGCCATGGTCCACGTGGGCGATGATGGCGATATTGCGAATCCGCTCCGGCGGCGGGGAGGCCAAGCCCTGGGCCGGGGGGCCATGGGGCGCTTCTCCGTTGCTGTGTTGCGGCTCGCTGGTTGGGGTGGTCTGCGCGGTGGCTGCGTTCTTCAATTCTTGCCTGTGGTGGAGGGCGCGCGGCGCGGCGGCCCGGGTTATGCTCCGTGATGGGTCAATCACCCATGCTTAACTTATAAGGATAGCACAGCCGACAGATTGCGCCATTAATTGCTTTTATCGGGTGCAGATTCGATCTGGAGCAGGGAAAGCCGGCAAAGGCCCGCGCGAAGGTATGGCCGGGGGATTGGCGCCACATCATCCGCAGCGTTCCAGACGCCGGCTGTACCCTGCGCCCTGCGCCTGTGCCCGGGGCGGACTTAACCCTCAGGCAAGGCCGTAGAACGCGGCCGCGGTATCGTGGAACAACGCGGCCTTTTCCGTCTGCGAGGCCCCGGAAGCCAGCCGCTTGAAGGCGTTCCAATAGACCTGGTAGCTGCCGGAGACCTTGTCCACGGGGAAATTGCTCTCGAACATGCAGCGTTGCGGTGTAAATGCCTCGATGCAAGTCTCGATGTAGGGCCGCCACAGATTGGCCAGCTCTTCCGAGCCGGGTGGGCGGCCGCGCTTGTGAAACTCGTAGCCGATAATCTTCATGCCCAGTCCCCCCAGCTTGACGGAAACGTTCGGGCACAGGGCCAGGTCAAGGATGGCCTCGCGCCACTGGGGAAAAATCTCTTCCCGCCGGCCCTGGTAAGGGCCAATGCCCAGCGGACCGCCCAAATGATTGAGCACAATCGGTTGATCGGGAAAGGCCTGCGCCAGCTCGGTGAGCTGTGGAATCTGCGGATGATACAGCCAGGCGTCGAAGCGCAGCCCCAGCTTATGCAGGCGGCCAAAGCCCTCGCGGAACCCCGCCTCGCCCAGCAGTTCGGGGGTAGGGTTGGTGTGGCTGCGCCGCACGGCCCCGCTGGGATCGAAGGCGCTGATGTGGCGGATGCCGCGGAAGCGGCCCCCGCTCACCGCCAGATGCTGCTCCAGCACTTGCTCCACCCGCGCGCCCAGGCTCAGGTCGGCAAAACCCACGATGGCAGCACAGACCCGCGCCTCGCCGTAGCCCCCCGACGCGCTCATCGCGGCCGCGCCGTTCACGAACTCCGTCTCCCCCAGGGAGCGCAATTCCTCCGGCCCTTGGGCGCGGTACATGGCCGTGCATTCGATGAATACCGTCGAGCGCACGTTGTGGCCGCTGTTCAGGTCTTCCATCAATTCCGGCAGCAGATAGCGGTGGGTCTCGAAGTCCCACAAATGATGGTGCGGGTCGCAGATGGGCAACCGCGGCTCCAGCACCGGCTCGGGCTGCATGGCCAGCCAGGCGGAGTTGTCGTCTTCAGGGCGGTTGCTGACGCCGCTTTGTACGGATTCTGACATTGTTCCCCTGGTTTTGATTTGGCGGGAGCGGGCCGGCGTACATTCTCTCAGGCAGGGCCTAGCTGGCCGCCTTGAGGGCCTCGTTGAGCCGGGCCAGCCCCGCTTCCAGGTCGGCGGTGAGGTCTTCCACGTCCTCCAGGCCGATACTGATGCGCAGCAGGAAGCCGGACTCCGTCCAGGAGGTGGCGGTGCGATTCCCACCGGGATAGGCCGGGATGATCAGGCTCTCGTAGCCGCCCCAACTGTTGCCGATCTTGAAATACTGCATGGGGTCGATCATGGCCGCGGCGGCGTCTTCCGATTCCATGTGCAGGACCACCCCGAACAATCCCGAGGCGCCGCTGAAATCGCGCTTCCAGAGCACATGGCCTGGATCGTCCGGCAGGCCCGGATGCAGCACCCGTTTCACTTCCGGCCGCGCGGCCAACCAGCCCGCGATGCGCAACGCCGCCTGCTCCTGATGGCGCAGCCGCAGGCCCATGGTGCGCATGCCGCGCAGGGCCTGGTAGCAGACATCGGGCGAGGCGCTGTCCCCCACCGCCGACATGCCCTCGCGCAGGGTCTGGAAGGTTTCCTCGTCCGCGGCCGTGGCGCAGCCCAGCAGCAGGTCCGAATGGCCGGAAAGATACTTGGTCACGGCGTGCAAGGAGATGTCCACCCCATGGGCGATCGGCTTGAAACAGACCGGGGAGGCCCAGGTATTGTCGATCATGCTCACCACGCCCCGCTCGCGCGCCACCCGGGCGATGGCCGGCACGTCCTGCACCTCGAAGGTATGGGTGCCGGGGGACTCCATGAACACCACCCGCGTGTTCTCCCGCATCAATTCCGTGATTTCCGCGCCCAGCAGCGGATCGTAATAGGTGGTCTCCACGCCGAAGCGGCTCAGCATACCGCTGCAGAAGTTGCGGGTGGGGCCATAGACCGTGTCCGCCACCAGCACGTGATCGCCCGCCTTCAGAAAGCCCAGCAGGCCGATGTTGATCACCGACTGCCCGGAGGAAGTGAGCAGGGTGCGGTGCCCCCCTTCCAGCCTGGCGATGGCGTCCGCCAGAGCGAAGTTGGTGGGCGTGCCGTCGATGCCGTAGGAAAACCAGTTGGCCTTGCGCGCGCTGCGTGCCTTGAACTCGGCCAGGGTGGGATAAAGGATGGTCGAGGCGCGGTACAGGGGCGGGTTGACGATGCCGAAGTTACGCTCCGGATCCCGCCCGGCATGAACCAACAGGGTGTCATCTTTCATCGCTGCTCCATAGTGGACTGATTTCCCCCTGTGGGGCTCAGGCGGCCCCCCTCCCGGTTTTCGGTTATGCCTCCGCCAGCAGACCGGCCACCGCGTCTTCCGCCAAGGTGCCTTTGAAGAAATCCGGGTTCATGCCCGCATGGAGCATGGCCGGATTGGCGAACACGAATTGCTTGAATGCGGCCTCGTCGATGTGGCCGTGCTCCACCAGCTCGTAGGCCTCTTGTAAGACGCCGCTCATGTCCGGCACGTCCCAGTGCCCGATATCCGAGCCGAACATGGCCTTGAGGCGCATTTCGGGCGGCCCCTTGAAGGCCCAGGCGTTGGTGGGATCGTCCGCCTCGCATCCGAAGTAGAAATTGCGGGCGAACAGGCCGTGAATGTCCTCCTTGCGTGCGATTTCGCAGGCGGCCCACTCGTCGATGCTGGCCGGATCCTCGTGGTCTTCCCGGTAGCTTTCCAGGCAGCCGCGCAGGCTGTCTTGCCGGCCTTCGATAATCGGTCCGCCGTAGCGCTGGAACAGCTCTTCCAGCATGTCCAAGTCCAGGCTGGCCGGATTGATTTTATCCAGCGCCTCCAGGTTGCGCTTTTCCCAGTGGCCGATCAGATCGGAAAACAGGCTACAGGCCCAGGCCACGCCGCCTTCCAGAAAGGCGAAGTGCAACTCCGGGAAGCGGCGCGTGACCCCGCCCAGGAAGAGCGCCTTGCAGAAGGCATCTCCCGCCGAGGCGAACTTGCCGATGTGGTTATAGACATAGCTGGACAAAGAGGTGCGCGGCGCCATGCCGTGTAGGTTGCCATGGGAGGTCACGGCCACCTTGAGCTCCATGCACTTGGCCCACAAGGGGTCGTAGTCGTGGTCGCTGTCCAGGGCCAGATGATCCAGCCACAGGGCATGGTGGGCCAGCCGGGGCGCCTCGCGCAGCACCGCGGGCACGGGGCGGCGCACGTTGCCCGAGATCATGATGGCCTTTAGCCCCAGCTCATTCACCGCATATTCGGCCTCCTCGATGGCCTCCTGTGGTGTGTAGGCCGGCACGGCGGCCACGGGGGTCATGCGCTGGGCGTGCTCCCGGTACAAGTCCGCGTGCATGCGGTTTAGCGCGCGGCAGCCGGCGCGGCGCAGGTCTTCCTGGTCTTCCCGCAGAAATACCAGTCCCATGGTGGGATAGAGCACCGAGAAGTCCAGCCCCATCTCGTCCATGCGTTCCCGCAACAGGCGGGGCAGCATGGCCGTGGCCCGGTCCAGGGTGTTCAAGGTGGGCTTGATCCACCAAACCGGACGCCAGGCCCGCTGGTCGCGCCGCTCCTCCTTGCTCATACGGTGCCAGGCGGTGGGACGGTTCAGGTTGTCCCCCACGGATTCCTTTTCGAAGCGCCCGGCCATCTCCGCGCCACCCACCTCCTTCAGATAATCCAGAAACAGGGGCAGGAACTCGATCAGATGGCCGTCCGTATCGATGACCGGATAGTCCAGGGTCGCACGGATTTGGGACGATTTGCTCTCGCTGGTTGCGGTCATCCTGGGAACTCCCGTTGAAGGGGCCGCCGCGCGGTGGTTCGGCAGGTTTCGGGCGCACGGCACGGCATTAGTTGAATCGGAACTCCCGCATCATAGGGGACGCCGCGGGGGGCGGCAAGGGCAATATCCCGGGCGCCCCGCTGCATGGCCGGCAAGCGGGCAGACGCCCCGCCGCCAGGCTCAGAGCTTGCGCAGTTCGGGCAAAAGCTCTTCGGAAATGAGGCGCATGCTGGAGATGGCGGAAGATACGGGCATACCCAGAAAATGGGTGCGGAAGATGAAGTGGTTCACCCCCAGCTCTTCCCAGTAGGGCCGCAGTTGCTCGTAACATTCCTCCGGCGAGCCCAGAATGAAGCGATCCCGCAGCAACTCCTCGAAGGGCAGGGAGAGGCTTTCGCCGGAGGGCATGGCCTTGTCCTGTCCCCACTGGGCGTAGAGCCGGTATTTCTCCGAAATGTAGGGCCCGGCCAGTTCCAGTGCCGTGGCGCGGTCCTTGCCGCAGAAGATTTCCCGGCGGCAGGGCAGTTCCATGGGGAAGGGCAGGCCGAGGCGTGCGCGCTCCTCCCGGTACAGATCAAGCTGGCGGCGGTTGGTTTGCAAAGTGGCGTGAGGATTGACGTACCAGGTATCGCCCAGGCGGGCGGCGCGGCGCACGGCGTTGTCGTGATTGGCCGCGATCCAGATGGGCGGATAGGGCCGCTGCACCGGGCGGATGTTCATACGCACCCCGTCCAGCTTGCAGACCTCACTCTCGTAGGTGACCGAGTCTTCCGTCCAGAGCCGTTTCACCAGCGCCAGGCATTCCTCGAAGCGCCGTACGCGCTGGCCCCTGGGCACCCGGAAGGCGTCGAATTCCACGTCCCGGTAACCCAATCCCACCCCGAAGATGAAGTTGCCCCGGCAGATTACGTCCAGGGTGGCCACGGTTTCCGCCACATAGACCGGGTTGTGCAGATTGATGAGCAGGATGCCCAGCCCCAGGGTCATCTCCCCCACTTCGGCCTGCAGGCGCGCGGTGAGGGGAATGATCTGCAGGTGGCGGTTCTCCCCCTCGTTCAGGTAATGCATGTTGGTGATCACCGTGTTCCAGCCCCCGTCCCGGGCCAGGCGCACCAACGCGTACTGCTCCTGCAGCGCCTGCACCAGGTCCTTCTCCAGATGATGCTGGCTGTTCACCACGAGACCGATTTTCATGCGCTCCTTGCTGCTGGCCTGCTTGAGGCCGCACCGCCCTAGACCTTGCGCAGTGCGGGCAGCAGTTCGGTGGAAATGAGCCGCATGCTGGACAGGGCATGGGACAACGGCATGCCCGCCCAGTGGGTGCGGATGATCAGGTGGTTGACCCCCAGCTGCTCCCAGTTGGGCCGCAACTGCTCGAAGCACTCCTCGGGGGAGCCCAGCACGAAGCGGTCTTCCAGCAGGGATTCCAGGGGCTGATCCAGGGACTCGTCCCCGGGCATGGCCTCCGCCTGGCCCCACTTGCTGTAATCCTTGTACTTGCCGAGCAGGTAAGGGCCCGCCATTTCGATGGCCGTCGGCCGATCCTTGGCGCAGAACACCTCTTTTGCGATGGGCAATTCCTTGGGAAAGGGCTTGCCGTGCTTTTGCAATTCTTCGCGGTAGATGGCGATCTGGCGCTTGTTGGTCCCGGTGGTGGCGTGGGGGTTGATGAACCAGGTATCGCCCAGGCGGGCCGCGCGCCGCACCGCCTGATCGCCGTTGGCGGCAAACCAGATCGGGGGCCGTGGCTTTTGCACGGGGCGGATGTTCATGCGCACCCCGTCCAGAATGCACGTATCGCTCTCGTGGGTCACCGACTCTTCCGTCCACAGCCGCTGCACCAGTGCCAGGCATTCCTCGAAGCGTTTCACGCGCTGGCCCTTGGGCACCCGGAAGGCATCGAACTCCACCGCCCGGTAGCCCAGCCCCACGCCGAACACGAAGTTGCCCCGGCATATTACGTCCAGGGTGGCTACGGTTTCCGCCACGTAGACCGGGTTGTGCAGATTCAGCAGGAGAATACCCAGCCCCAGGGTCATTTCACCCGCCTCCGCCTGCATGCGGGCCAGGAAGGGCACCAACTGCAACTGCTTGTTATTGCCTTCGTTCAGGTAATGCTGCCCGGAGAACAGGGAGTCCCAGCCATGATCCCTGGCCATGCGCACCATGGCGTACTGGTCGTCCAGGGCACTGACCATGTCAGTTTCCAGGTATTGCTGGTTGGTAACGAACAGTCCGATTTTCATGATATATCCTCTCAGAGTCTCGCAAGTTGGGCTGCCGCCCGGGGCGCCCGCCTGTCCGGCCTATGAATTTGCCAAACCATAGCTCCCCCCATGCCCTCGCGCAACCGGTGGCTGGGGCCATGGACCCCGCCGGCCGCGAGGAGGAGCGCCGAAAATGGCCTTGTACTCGGCCAAACGCCGTGGCAGCTTGTCTGCTACCGAAAAATATCCGTTGACAGAATACCCCGGTCATTATTAGTTTAGGCGTTTAGACTTGCTGGCGTAGCTCAGTTGGTAGAGCGGCTGCTTTGCAAGCAGCGGGTCGCGGGTTCAAGTCCTGTCGCCAGCTCCACAGCGAGCGCGTGAGCTGCCAACGGCACGGGCAATACAAAATATTCGGGGAGATTCCCGAGTGGTTAAAGGGATCAGACTGTAAATCTGACGGCGAAGCCTTCGGAGGTTCGAATCCTCCTCTCCCCACCTCGAACGGTTTTGTCCAGGTTGTAATTGCACGGGACAAACCGGGCTTTCCGACTTGCGAAAGCCGCCGGAGGCGCTCCACTGTACGGAAAAACATCCCGACCCGATGCCCGGGTAGCTCAGTGGTAGAGCGCTTCCTTGGTAAGGAAGAGGTCGGCAGTTCAATCCTGCTCCCGGGCTCCACATCTCCTGGAAGGGATGGCTTCATGGCCGATATTATTCAGTTGCAATGCGAGGTCTGCTCGCGCATCAACTACACGACGTTTCGCAACAAGAAGACCCAGGCGAACAAGATCGAAAAGAAGAAATACTGCCGGTTTGACCGGAAGCATACCCTGCATAAGGAATCCAAGTAGGCGCGGGCGGCCGCGGCTGCCGCGTGGGGTACCCCCATCCAGGCCAGTAGCTCCAATTGGTAGAGCACCGGTCTCCAAAACCGGCTGTTGTGGGTTCGAGTCCCTCCTGGCCTGCTGCAAATTATTTCCTGGCGTATTCACCGTTCCGCCGAAGGGCGCCGGGACGGCGCGGCCATAAACAATCCCCATGACGAGGAAGCAACGGTGGGACTTTTCAGAGGGCTAAAATCCTTCCTGACCGGCGTGCGGTCGGAGTTCAAGCGTGTCAGTTGGCCTACCCGGGAGGCCACATTGCAGTCGACGGGCGTGGTCTGTTTTGTTACGATTGTGGTAGCGATCTACCTGGGATTGGTCGATCTTGGCCTCTCTGAAGCCGTCAAATTTTTCATCAGATAATCCCATGTCAGAACTGGAAAACGAGATCCCGCTATCTTCGGGCAACCCCGATTACAAGTGGTACATTCTGCAGACCTACTCGGGCTTCGAGCACCGGGTGGAAAAGACCGTGCAGGAAAAGCTGCGCGTGGAAAAACGGGAAGACCTGGTGGAAGAAATCTTCGTGCCGGGCGAAGACGTGGAGCGCGTAAAGAACGGCAAAAAGCGCAAAACCCACGTGATTTATTATCCGGGCTACGTGCTCATCAAGATGAAGCTCACCGACGACCTGTGGCATCTATTGATGAACATTCCGCGGGTATCCGGATTCGTGGGCGGCACTAACCGCGAGCCACGCCCCCTGCCAGAAGAAGAACTGGGCGCCATCCGCTCCCAAATGAACCAGGGCATCCGGCAGGCGGTCATGAAGGACGAGTTCGAGGTCGGGCAGCAGGTGATAGTCATCGACGGCCCCTTCGCCAACTTCAGCGGCAAGGTCGACGAGGTGTACGCGGAGAAGAACAAGCTGCGGGTGATGATCAGCATTTTGGGCCGCTCCACCCCGGTGGAGCTGGACTTCGACAAGGTGAAAGATCACACCGACACCGCCTGATGGGCGGCCAATAATTCCAAAAAACTGCAAGAAAGCGTCATGGCAAAGAAAGTAATGACTCAGATCAAACTCCAGATACCCGCCGGCAAAGCCACGCCTTCACCTCCGGTAGGCCCGGCCCTCGGCCAGCACGGCGTGAACATCATGGAGTTCTGCAAGAGCTTCAATTCCCAGACACAGAACAAGGAAGATCTGATTATTCCGGTGGTGATCACCGTCTACCAGGACCGCTCCTTCACCTATATTACCAAGACCCCACCCGCGGCTGTGCTGATCAAGAAAGAGCTTGGACTGGAGAAGGGCGCGGCGGAGCCGAACAAGGAGCCGGTCGGGCAGATTACCCAGGCGCAGTTGGAAACCATCGCACGCATTAAATTAACGGACATGAACTGCTACGACGTGGAAGCCGCCAAGCGGATTGTGGCCGGCACCGCGCGCAGCATGGGCGTGCAAGTGGTCGACTAAGCGAGGAAAGATATAACCATGGGCAAACTTTCTAAAAGGCAAAAGGCAAGCAAGGGACTGCTGGAGAGCGAAAAGCGCTACGGATTGGGCGAGGCCCTTGCACTGCTGAAAAAGACCGCCGCGCCCAAGTTCGATGAGAGCGTGGACATGGCCATCCGGCTTGGGGTGGACCCCCGCAAGGCGGATCAGATGATCCGTGGCTCCTGTCAGTTGCCCCATGGCACGGGCAAGTCGGTGCGGGTGCTGGTGGTGGCCAAGGGTGAAAAGCTGGCGGAGGCCGAGGAGGCCGGCGCGGACCACTATGGCGGCGAGGAACTGATCGAGAAAATCAAGGGGGGATGGCTCGAGTTCGACCGGATGGTGGCCACCCCGGACATGATGGCTCAGGTGGGAAAAGTGGGCAAGATCCTCGGGCCGCGCGGCCTGATGCCCAACCCCAAGGTGGGCACGGTCACAAATGACATCAAGCAGGTGGTCTCGACCATCAAGGCCGGGCAGGTGGAGTTCCGGGTGGACAAGACCGGCATACTGCACGTTCCCGTGGGCAGGATGTCCTTTGACAGCAAGAAGCTGGAAGAAAACGTGATGACTCTGGTGGAGACGGTAAAGCGCATGCGCCCCGGATCGGCCAAGGGCACCTACATGAAGAGCCTCACCATCAACAGCACCATGGGACCCGGCGTGCCGCTGGATCCGGCAAGTTTCATCAGCTAGGCCAGGAGCACGTTACGCAATTTCCGTAAATCATCATTTCCGGTGTCAAAGACCGCAGGGGCGGCGCCCGCCGCTTAATCGAGAATACCCCGCCGAGACACTGGAGAACGGGAAGTCCTGTCCATCAGGGCTCCGCAATCCTCTCTGCGGCCCGCATCCGGGCGCATGACGTTTCCCCTTCCTCCAGCAATCGGCAAGCGGTATCTCCAGCTAGCAGGCGCTCCAAAGACGGCGGCAATACGGAACGGATTCCAGGCGGCCCGCCCCATGGCCGGTGCGCCCCACACATAATCCTCTCCTATCAGGAGCGAGACCTTGAAACGGACAGAGAAGGAAGAAATGGTCGGCATGCTGGCGGACATCTTCGGCTCCTCCCAAGTGGGCTTTCTGGCCGACTACCGGGGCTTGACGGTGGCCGACGTGACCGAGTTGCGGCGGCGCCTGCACGAGTCGGAGACGGGCATGCGGGTGCTGAAAAACCGCATCGCCAAGATTGCCATCAAGGGCACGCCCTTCGAGCCGCTGGCCGAACATCTGACCGAGCCCCGGGCCTTTATTTACGGGCAGGAGCCCGTGCAGCCCGCCAAGGCGCTCAGCAATTATCAGAGGGAAAACGCCAAGTTGGAAATCTTGCAAGGGCTGCTGGTCACCAAGACCGGAATCACCCTGCTGGATCCCAACCAGATCAGATCCCTAGGCAATCTCCCTTCACGGGATGAATTGATCGCGCAGTTGATGTCGGTGTTGAACGGGCCACTGGTCGGTCTGGTCAGCGCCATGAACGATATACCCGGAAAATTCTTGCGCACCCTGGTGGCGGTGGGCGCCCAGCAGGGCGAGGGCTGACCGCGGATGCGCATAACCGACTGAGCGGGCAGGGGCTTCGCACCCAACCGTTAATTTCAATCCCATTTGCCAGAGGAAAAGAAAAATGGCTGAAATCACGAAGGATCAAGTAATCGAATTCATTTCCAGCATGTCGGTGCTGGAGCTGTCCGAGATGGTGAAGGATATGGAAGAGAAATTCGGCGTCAGCGCCGCCGC
>JAPUIH010000177.1 GCA_027297205.1 SAR324 cluster bacterium
GACACCCTGGCACGGGCACCGCACCGGGCGTGACGGGGCAATCTGATGCAATATCGGGCGGCCGGAATTGGAAATCTCAGTCCTACTGAAAAACTCCCGCTTCCTTTTGTTATTGCTGCTGGCGGTGCTGGTTTTTGGCGCCCTGTACGTGTTCCGGGCAGTGATGCTGCCATTTGCCGTGGCGGGATTATTCGCTTACCTGATCGCCCCGCTGATCAACAGAATCGCCACCGTACGGGTACGCGGCCGCAAGGTGCATCGCGCCATCGCGATCATGCTGGTCTATGCGGTCGCCTTGAGCCTGCTCACCCTGAGCGGATTCTTCCTCGTACCCAAGCTGACCTCCGAGGTAAACCGGCTGGTGAAAGACCTTCCCAGAATCATGCGCGATCTGGAGGTTTCCGTTGTGATGCCCCTGGATCAGAAAGTAGGCGACTGGCTGAAGGAATTCGTGCCGCTGCCGGTGCCTTCCGAAGGCACGGCTGCCCCCGAACCGAACCCCCCGGCGGATGGGAAAACAATGGAATCCCCGCCCCCTGGCAGCGAGTCATCCATGCTGAGGCTGGTTGAGGATTACACCTACGTAGTGCAACAGCTGGAAGAGGGACGCTTTGAAATTACGGCGAAACGGCGTGGCGTGCAGATCCAGGAACAACAGGAGCCGGACTGGGACGTCAGCAAACAGATATCCGCCACCTTTGGTCAATTCCGCACCTATTTCGAGCAGAATTTCGTGGAATTGCTGCAGCTGAGCCGGCGCTACATACTGATTGTCGTCAGCTCCTTCTTCTCCACCTTTCTGGTGCTGATGACCTCCGCCTTCATCCTGATCAATCCCGAGCGGATAATTAATTTTCTTCGCTCCCTGGTGCCTGTGCGCCATCACGGCACATTCAATGATCTGATGAGAAGATTGGACCGCGGTTTGAGCGGCGTGGTGCGCGGCCAATTGCTGATTTGTCTCATCAATGGGACATTGACTGGAATCGGAATTGCCGTGATCGGCGTGCCATTCGTAATTACGCTGACATTTATCGCCACTGTGTTTTCTCTGATACCCATATTCGGCGTACTGATTTCAACAATACCCATCATTCTGATCGCCCTCACCGTATCCTTTTCCACGGCGTTGCTGGCTCTGGGCTGGATTCTGATTGTCCATTTCCTCGAGGGCAATTTTCTCAATCCCAAAATCATGGGGGATTCCTCGCATATTCACCCGGCGTTGATAATATTCGCCCTGGTGGTGGGGCAGTATTTGGGCGGAATCATGGGCGCCTTGCTGGCCGTGCCGGTATTTTCATTGGTGCAGAACAGTTTTCTGTTCCTCAAATCCCTGGCCGAACAGGTCGAACCCGCGGCATGAAGGGCAAAAAGAACCAAATCTGGGGCGGTCACCTGACCCAATCCCCCGACCGGCTGATGGTGGAATTCTGCGCGGGACGGGATGTGGCGGCCTTGCCCATGGCGGATGAGACACTGCTCCCCTTCGATTTGTGGACCAACCGCGCCCACGCCATCATGCTGCACAAGCAGTCTATTCTGAAGACACCGGCGCTTAGGGCCATCCTGAAGGCACTGACGGCCCTGGAAAAAGACTGGGAGGCGGGCCGGTTCCATCTGGACCCAGCCCTGGAAGACGTACACGTCAACGTGGAGCGCTACGTCACGCGGAGCGCGGGCAGCGACGCCGGAGGGCGCCTGCACACCGGCCGCAGCCGCAACGATCAGGTGGCCTGCGACATGCGGCTGTTCATGCGCGCACGCCTGTTGGAAATGGGCGAGGGGCTGGGGCAATTGATCGTATCCCTGTTGGGCCAGGCCCACGAGCATAGCGAAACGCTCATGCCGGGATTCAGCCACCACCAGCCGGCAATGGTTACAAGCTGGGGGCACTGGCTCTGCGCCCATGTCCAGGCTCTGATGAGGGATCTGGAGCGCATCCATGCGGCTTTCGACCTGGTGAACCGCAGTCCCCTGGGCGCGGTGGCGGGATTTGGCACCTCCTGGCCCATCGACCGGGAGACCACCGCGGAGCTGCTGGCATTTCCCACGGTGGACTACAACACCCTGGACTGCATCAGCGCCCGCTGGGAGCACGAGGCCCATGTGGCCCATACCTGTACGATGGCCATGCGCCATCTCTCCCTGATCGCCCAGGACCTGATCATGCTCAGCCATCCTTATTGGGGCATGCTCTCCCTGGCCGACAGCTACGTCACCGGTTCCTCGATCATGCCCCAAAAGCGCAACCCGGACCTGGCGGAAGTCATCAAGGGCAAGACCGCCTGGGCCACGGGAATTACCGCGGGACTGCTGGGCAGCAATCATGGCGCCATGAGCGGCTATAACCGCGACTCCCAACTCACCAAGTACGCCGTGATGGACCTGCTGCGGGAATGCCTGCCCGCCCCCTCGGTGCTGAAAGGGGCCATGGAAACCCTGACCGTGCATGCGGACGTGATGGCCGCGCGCCTTAAGCAGGGCTTCCTGGGCGCGGCGGACTTTGCCGATGCCCTGGCCCGAGGGCAGGGGCTGCCCTTCCGCAAGGCCTATGACATCACCGCCAATGCCGTGCGCTATGCCGGTGACGCCGGGGAGATCACCCCCAAGGCCGCGGGCAAAGCCCTGCGCGAAGCGGGGCTGGGCACAAAGGCAGTTTCGGGACTGCTGGGGGTTCTGGCCGATTCCGCGGCGCTGCTGGGCCAGCGCCAACACACGGGAGCGCCGGCCAAATATCCGGTGCGGGTGCAGGTGGAAGCATTTTTATGGCGGGTTTCGGGAATGACCGACTTCATCCCCAAGCACCGCCGGACCATCGAGGCCGCCCACGAGCGCTGCCGCGCTTACCGGCCCTAAACCCTGACGCGCCCCCAACCCCGGCATTGACACCACTGCTTGGAGACCCTGCCATGAAACGCTTGCATTGGTTCCTGACGTTAACGGCGCTGGCCCTGCTGGCCTGCACGGCCACGGGCAGCGTGTGCCGCACGTCTCATGGCGAATGCCGGGTGGATACACCGGGCAAGCCCGGCTGGGCTTGCGAATGCCACTACGAGTACTGGGGCCATCCGGGGGTGCTCCAGTAGCGCCCAGCACCAGGTTCTGTCTGAAAACCCTTGTCACACCAAATTGTCATTCCGAGGCCCTTGCAGCGGGCCGAAGAATTGTAATCAGCCAGTAGAATTCTTCGCATCGCTTAGAATGACAGTGCGGCAGATTCGCAGGCACCATCATCGGCTAGTTTGAACACAGCGGAGCAATCCTCGTCCTCAGTCCAACCCCACCGTGTATTCACGCGCGTAGACCGGCTGTGCGGCGCTGAGGGTGCTGAGAAAGAAGGACAGGCGGTCCAGCCGGATGCGCGCGGCATCGAAGCGCGGCAGATCGCCCGCCAGCCCATGCCATTCCTTGCCCAGCCCCTTGCGTCCGCGGCCCCGCAAGCGCATCACGGTGGCGTGGGGCCGATAGGCCAGCAAATGCCCCACCTCCCCCTTGCAAAAGGGCTGCTGGGACAGGGGCAGGGGCCAGGCCGCGCTGCCGGGATATCGTTCCGCCTCCAGGCAGATCAGGGACGGCCGGCGCGGGTTGGGCCAAAGACTCAGACCCATCCAGGCAAAGGCCAGCCCGCGCCAGGTGCCCTCCCGCGCGGCCCGCTCCGTCTCCGCCCATACCCTGGCCCGTTCCTCCTCCGCAAGATCGTTGAAAAAGAGCAGGGTGACGTGCCAGTTCTCCGGGCGGATCAGCCGCAGGGGCCAGCCCCGCTGCTCCGCCAGCAGGCGGTGGGCGGGCGGCAGATATTCCTGCAGATAGGCGAGGCTCCGTGGGGCGAACTCGAAGGCCAGGAAGCAGCGGGTCATGGCGTGTGGCCGGTCAGAAGGGCTTCACCGTGGCCAGATAGACGATGCACAGGGAGAGCACGAAGATCACGATATGCACCACCATGGCGAGCGGCTTGACCACCCGCCCGGTGCGCAGATGATGGCCGGTGAACATGCCCAGCCCGATCAGCAGCAGCACCAGCACCAGCTTCCAATGCAGCCAGCGTCCCTCCGCAAAGGCGCCGGACTCCAGGGCCAGCCATAGCCCACTCAGCAGGGCCACCGCCAGGATGGGATAGTAAATGAACAGATGCACCCGGCGCTGTATGATGCGCACCCCTTCCGCATGCTGGGGATTCTTCAGGCGCAGGGCCATCACCACCACCAGGGATTGCAGGAAGAGCGCGCCAATCACCAGCGCCATGGCGGTCACGTGAAGGGAAAGCAGATAGGGATGCATGGGGGCGGTACGGGGTTAAGATTGGAACGATCATGATGCCGGCCTTGGGAAGCGCAGCACCGGCCATAGCCAGTTTAGATCATGTGCGGGCGTGGTGCCATACCCACCCGCAAGATTGTCCGGCGTGGCATATTCCGCCCATTGACGCCCCGTGCGCGGGCGTGCGAGCCTGATCCCTTAGGAAGAATCAGCGCCGCCGGGAAGCCCCGAGGCCATCCGCAACCCGCAAGCGGGAACCTAGTGACCATGAGCATGGAACTGCCCAGCGTATGCACCCTGGACTGCCCGGATACGTGCAGCCTCACCGTGACGGTGGAAGACGGGAAAATAACCCGGGTGCGCGGCTCCCACGCCAATCCCTATACGCGCGGGGTAATTTGCAACAAGGTCACCAAGTATCCCGAGTTCGTGCATGGGGAGGGGCGCATCAAGACGCCGCTCAAGCGCGTGGGCGCCAAGGGCGAGGGGCGCTTCGAGCCCATATCATGGGACGCGGCGCTGGATCTGATTTACGAGCGCTTCACTGCAATCATCGAGCGTTATGGCGCGCAGGCCATCGCACCGCTCAATTACGCCGGGCCGCACGGCATGCTGGCCTTTGGCTCCATGGACATGCGTTTCTTCAACCGCCTGGGCGCCTCCCAACTGAACCGCCGCGCCATGTGCGGAGGCATCCGCTCCGAAGCCTTTATGGGCACCTACGGGGCGGCGGTGCCCATGCGGCCCGAGCACGTGGCCGAGGCGGAGCTGATCATCGTGTGGGGCAACAACGTTACCGTCTCCAACCTGCACCTCACGCCGGACATCAACGCGGCCAAAAAACGCGGCGCCAAAGTGGTGGTGATCGACCCTGTGCGCGTGAAAATCGCCGAGCAGGCGGACATGCACCTGGCCCTGCTGCCCGGCACGGACGTGGTGCTGGCCTGGGCCATCGCCGCGGAACTGGAGCGCGTGGGCGCCCTGGACGAGGCATTCATCGCGGAAAATGTGCTGGGCGCGGAAGGCTTCATGGCCGGGGCGCGCCAGTACCCGCCGGCCCGCGCCGCGGAAATCTGCGGCCTGCCCGAAGACCAGATCGTGCAGTTGGCCGAGTGGTACCGCACGCACTCCCCGGCGGTGATCTGCATTGGCAATGGCCTGGAGCGCAACCGCAACGGCGGCAGCGGGCTATGGTCCATCTTCGCCCTGCCCGCCCTGGCGGGAAAATTCGGCGTGCGTGGCGGGGGCGTGCTCTTTGGGTCGAGCGCCTCATTTCCAAAAACCGTGGGCCGCCTGCAAGGGGAGCAGCTCCGTCCCGAGGGCGTGCGCACCCTCAATATCCTCGATATGGGCAAGCATCTGCTCGATAAAGACCTGTCGCCCCCGCTGATGGGCCTGTTCGTGTACAACCACAACCCGGTGATCGTGCATCCGGAGCAGAGCAAAATGATCGCCGGGCTGTCACGGGAGGACCTGTTCACCGTGGTGGCGGACCTGGTGATGACCGACTCGGCGGACTATGCGGACGTGGTGCTGCCCAACGCCAGCAACTTCGAGCATGCGGACCTCTACCCAGCCTACGGCCAGCAGTTCCTGCAGCGGGGCGAGGCGGTGATCCCGTTGCAAGGGGAGGCCCTGCCCAACACGGAGATGTTCCGGCGGATGGCGGCCCGCTTTGGCTTCAGCGAGCCGGAGTTTTCCCATAGCGACGAGGCGCTGATGGATCAGGCCTTGGACTTGGACGATACGCGCCTGGGAGGTGTGCGCCCCAGCGAAATCCCCACGGAAACTCCGATCTCCATGACTTTCGAGGGCAAGGAGGCGCAGCTGTTCAAGACCACCCGGCCCGTGACGCCAAGCGGCAAAGTGGAGCTGGAATCCAGCTATCTCAATGACAAATACGGCCTTGCCCTGCCCCGCTTCCAACCCTCGCGGGACAGCTATCCGCTCACCCTGATATCCCCCTCTTCGGACAAGCGCACCACTTCCACCTTCGGGGGGCTGTCCTACAGCGATCAGGTGTGGATCGACATGCATCCCAGCGACGCCGGCAAGCGGGAACTGGAAGACGGCATGATGGTGCGGGTTTGGAACGACCTGGGAGAGGTAAACCTCAGGCTGAAAATCACCGACGCCGTACGGCCGGGCGTGGTGTGCTCCCTGAAAGGGGCCTGGTTCCGCACCAGCGGCAATGGCCGCACGGTTTCCGTGCTCGCCCCCGCCCATAAAGCGGACCTGGCCGAGGGCGCCTGCTACAACGATACGCGGGTGGAGGTGGCACAGGGGAGCGAGGCTGAATAGTAATATGCGGCCCGCCCCCTAGGAAGTGCAATTGCCCCATTTTGCATGATGCGGCCGCAAGCGGCGCCGGGGGAACCCCTTCAGCCTCGCCCATCCTTGAAATCCCGTGGACATCGGCCGTAAAATTGGCCTAAGCTGATATTCCCCGCCTCCTCATAACGCAGCCTCCGCAAGAGGCCGCGCAAACAGGCACACGGCGAGCGTAGCTCAGTTGGCAGAGCACCGGATTGTGGTTCCGGGGGCCGTGGGTTCAAACCCCATCGCTCGCCCTATGATTTCAAGGATTTACGGTTTTCCGTGAGTCCTTTTTTATTGGCACAAACTGGCACAAACCCCTGATTTGGGCAAAAGTTTGGCACAAGACTGGAACAAAACTGGTACAAGACCGGGAAAACAATAGGTGAACGAACGTCCATATACAGCATTCTGACGAACTTTCTCGCCTGACCCTACCACTGGGTGTTCGTCGGGGTGGAAAGGCGCTCAGATTGACGTTATCGGGTTCGTGTGGGC
>JAPUIH010000178.1 GCA_027297205.1 SAR324 cluster bacterium
GGGCGAAGCCGCCCTGGCCAAGGTTCCCCCTGATCCCGATTTAATGTATGAAAAGGGTTGATGCGCTCCTATAAATAGGGAATGCGCCAACGCGCCGAATAGGGGAAGAACGGTGGACTGCGGCAAGTGCGGGCATAGCAACAGGGCGGAGGCGCGATTTTGCGAGGGTTGCGGCGCCTCGCTGGAGCGGCTTTGCCCCAGTTGCGGGAACGCCGTTACGGCGCAGGCCACATTCTGTGATGCCTGCGGTCACAGTCTCTCCGCCAAGGCAACTCCCTCCGAAATCCAGCCCCCGGCCGCCCAGGCCGAAGAGACCCCCTCCCCGGCTACCGCCCTGGAAGGGGAGCGGGGCCAGGCCACCGGCGAACGCCGCCAGGCCACTGTGCTCTTTTCCGATCTGTCCGGCTATACGGCCATGAACGAAAAGCTCGATCCGGAGGAAGTGCAGGATATCATGGGCCGCATCAAGTCCGAGGCGGTGAAGATCGTGGAGGAGCACGGCGGCATCGTCAACCAGTTCGTGGGGGACGAAGTGCTGGCCCTGTTCGGCATACCGGCGGCCCACAAGGACGACCCGCGCCGGGCCGTGCAAGCCGCATTGGAACTGCACAAGCTGGCCAAGCGGGTCAGCCCGGAGGTGGAGGAGAGGATCGGGGCGCCCTTGCGCATGCACACGGGCATCAATACCGGCCTGATCGTCACCAACCTGCGTGATACCCGGGACGGCACCTACGGTATCACCGGGGATACGGTCAATACGGGGGCGCGGCTGAAAGTGCTGGCCAAGGATGACACGATCCTGGTCAGCCCGGACACCCAGCGCGAGATCGCAGCCTACTTCGAAACCACGGCCCTGGAAGCGCGGGAACTGAAGGGCAAGGGACAGCCCATGGCGCCCTTCCGCATCGTCGGAGAAATGCGCGGCCAGAAAGTCGGCCAACAGGGCTTCGTGGGCCGGCAGGCCGAGCTGCGCCAGTTCGCCAGCGTCATCGAGGCCTGTCTGGAATCCGGCCAGGGCCAGGCGGTTTACGTGCGCGGCGAGGCGGGCATCGGCAAGACGCATTTCGTGGAGGAGTGCCGGCGCATCGCGGTCAAGGGCGGATTCGCCTGCCACAGTGGACTCACGCTGGACTTCGGCATCGGCAAGGGCCGCGACGCGATCCGTGCCATCGTGCGCAGCATGCTGGGCATCGCGCCGGGCTCCGGCAAGGAAATCAGGCGCGCCGCGGGCCAACAGGCCATCGCCGGCGGCATGCTGACGGCGGAGATGGAGCCCTATCTCAACGACCTGCTGGATTACCACCAACCTCCCGAATGGCGGGGCATTTATGACGCCATGGACAACGATACCCGCAACCGCGGCAAGCGCGCCACATTCGTGGGTTTGGTCAAGGCTATCAGCGCCCACACACCGCTGCTGGTGGTGGTGGAGGACCTGCACTGGGCCCAGGGGCTCGCCCTGGCGCACCTGGCCGAATTGACCAAGGCGCTGGCCGAGGCGCCCGTGGTGCTGATAATAACCTCGCGCATCGAGGGCGATCCCCTGGACGCCGCCTGGCGCGCCTCGACGGGCGGCGCCCCCCTGTTGACCATGGACCTGGCGCCCCTGCGTGAATCCGAAGCGCTGGAGATGGCGGGGGAATTCATGGACGCCACCAGCCGCTTCGCCACCAACTGCATTGCGCGGGCCGAGGGCAACCCGCTCTTTCTGGAGCAGTTGCTGCGCAACGCGGAGCAGGCGGAGGAGGATGCGGTGCCCGGCTCGGTGCAGAGCCTCGTGCTGGCCCGCATGGACCGGCTGGAGGCTCACGACAAGCGTGCCCTGCAGGCTGCCTCCATCCTCGGGCAACGCTTCGGGCTGGATGTGCTGCGCCACCTGATCGAGAGCCCCGCCTATTCCTGCGACGAGCTGATTGAACATTACCTGGTGCGTCCGGAAGGGGAGGACTACATGTTCGCCCATGCGCTGATCCAGGAAGGGGTCTATACCTCGTTGCTCAAGACCACGCGCCGCGAGCTGCACCGGCGGGCGGCGGAACGGTTCACCGGGCGCGACCCGGTCCTGCGCGCGGAGCACCTGGCCCGCGCCGAGGATGCCCAAGCGCCCCAGGCTTTTCTGGAGGCCGCCCAGGCCCAGGCGGCTGAGTTCCGCTACGAGAGCGCGTTGCAGCTGGCCGGACGCGGGCTGGAGCTGGCCGTGGAGCAGGGCCAGCAATTCGCCCTGACCTGCTTCCAGGGGCAGATGCTCCAGGATCTGGGGTCGATTCCTGAATCCGTCGAGGCCTACGGGAAGGCCCTCGCCTCCGCCGCCGGGGATGTGCAGCGCTGCCACGCCTGGATCGGCATGGCCGAGGGCATGCGGGTCACGGACCAATACGAGGAGGCCCTGAAAAATCTGGACAGCGCGGAGGCGGCCGCCGTTCAGGCCGGCCTGACCCTGGAGCTGGCGCAACTGCGCCACCTGCGCGGGAACATTTATTTTCCGATGGGCAATCTGGACGGCTGCCTGGAGCAACACGAGCAGGCGATGGAGAGCGCGCGGGAAGCAGGCTCCAGCTATTACGAGGCGCGCGCCTTGGGTGGGCTGGGCGATGCGTACTATATGCGTGGCCGCATGAGCACGGCCTACGATCACTTCGGGCGCTG
>JAPUIH010000179.1 GCA_027297205.1 SAR324 cluster bacterium
CCACAGCACGGGCGCATTGGCGCCGTACCAGCTTTCGAAATGCGGCCCGTAAGTCTCTTCGATCGCGGCGCGCTTGATCTTCATGGTGGGGGTGATCATGCCGTTGTCGATGCCCCACTCCTCTTGCACCAGGGCCAGGTACTGCAGCCGCTCGTGGTGATCGAGATTCTCGTTGACCCGCTTGAGCAGGGCGCCCATGGCATCCTCGATCTTGCCCCGCCCTTCCTCCCCGGCGGTCAGGGCCCGTGCCTCCTCACTCAGCATGATTAGCCCCGAGGGCTGGGGGAATCCCGAGCCGATCACGCAGGCCTGCTCGATGTAGGGGTGGCTGATCAGTTGGTTTTCGATGGGGGATGGGGCGACGTACTTGCCCTTGCTGGTTTTGAACAGCTCCTTGACCCGGCCCGTGATGCGCAGGTAGCCCTCGCTGTCAATATCCCCCATGTCGCCGGTGCGCAGGAAGCCGTCCGCGGTTATCGCCTCCGTGGTCAGACCAGGCTCTTTGTAGTAGCCCATCATCATGCCGGGGCTTTTCACCAGCAATTCGCCTTCATCGCTGATGCGCGTCTCCACACCTGGGTTGGCCGTGCCCACGTAGCCGACCTTGCCCTTGCCTGCCGGGGCGAAATGGGAGTAGGCGCAGTTCTCGGACATGCCGTAGCCCTCCAGCAGCTCCAGGCCCAGCCTCCGGTACCAGCGCAGCACTTCGGCCGGCACAGGCGCGGCGGCGCAGATCGCCAGCCGGGTATCCTGCAGGCCCAGGCCCTTCAGGATTTTTTTACGCACCAGGGACGACAGGATGGGGATGGAAAGCAGGCGCTCCAGCTTTTCGGGGGGCACCTTGGCGAACACCCCGGCCTGGAACTTCAGCCACAGCCGCGGCACGGAGGCGAACACGGTGGGCCGGGCCCGCTGCAGGTCGGCCACGAAGGTATGCAGGCTCTCGGCGAAGAATATCTCGCCGCCGCCATTGAGGGTCAGACCCTCCACGCCCACCCGCTCGTAGACATGGGCCAGGGGCAGATAGGACAGGGTCCGGTCTTGCGGGGACATATTGGTCATCTTGCAGAGTTCCAGGGCGGTCAGGCCCATCGCGCCGAAGTTCAGCATCACTCCCTTGGGCTTGCCGGTGGTGCCCGAGGTGTAGACGATGGTGGCCAGATCCTGCGGCTCCCGCTGCGGATTGTCGGTGATAGGTTCGCTCTCGGCGGCGATCTGTTCCCACTTGGCCCCGCTGTCCGGCGGGGAGAGGGGCAGGGAGATTTGCGGCATGCCCTGTGGCACCCCGCCTTTCATCTGATCCCAATCGTCGAGCTTGCCCACGAATAGCAGCTTGGACTCGCTATGCTCCAGCAATTGCCGCACGGAGTCCGCGGTGAGCGTCGGGTATAGAGGCACGGTGACATGGCCGGCCATCCAGATCGCCAAATCCGTGAGAATCCAATGGGCGCTGTTCTTGCCGAGCAGCGCGACTTTGCTTTTGGCGGGGAAGTTGAGGTTGCGCAGATGGGCCGCCATGCGCCGCGCTTCGCCGATGGCCTCCCGCCAGGTGTATTGCCGCACCTCCCCGCCGCCGATGGGCTGGGTCATGAAGACCTTGTCCGGCGTGGTGGCTTCCCAATGATAAGTCCTGGCCAGCAACAACTGATCGCTCTGAATGTCCATCCCCACACCCCCTTGCAGATTGATGCCGTGGCGCGGGCTGGCGGCTTAACTCCAACCCCGGCTTCCGGCCACCCGGCGCGCGGCTCATTATGCTTGAAAGGGACACTTCTCCCTTCCCCGTGCAGAAAATCGTTGTTTCCGGCTTCTACCACAGCGGCGTGGTCTTCACCATATACGGCGCCTTTACCGCTCCCGCCCACGGCAGCGGGGCCGCAGCTTGCGGGCCTCGTCGAAGGCGGAGTCCAGGGCGGCCTGGATGAGCGGCCAGCCGGCCGCCAGCCGCCGTTCCAGCAGTTGCTCCAGATGCAGGCAGGCCGGCACGGAATAGGGCCCGGTGCGGGCCATCCGCCGTTCCCGCCGCTGCCGGTGCGCCTCCAGCATCAGCTCCCAGCTCTTGCCGTAAAGACGCTGGTAGGTGCGCCGGTGGGTCTCGCGGTATATGGCGAAGGAGGCGGCGTAGCGCCCGGCGATTTCCCGGTGCAGCGCCATCATGCGCGGGCTGGGCAGTTGCGATTCCCGGCGCGGCAATTCGTCACAGATTTTCGCGGCGGCCTGCTGGGCGAACAGGTAATCCATGGCCACGTTGGCCAGCAGTTCCTTGTCCGACAGGCAGATCGGCGCGGCGGCGCCCAGGGACGCGGAGAGCAGAAAGATCGGGAGCAGCAACAGCGGACGTGGCATCATTATCTCTTGCGTGCAATGGCCGGTTTGTCTATATGTCGCAGACTGTATCCGCACCCGACGCGCTTTTCAATACGTATCAACAAGGCGGCACAATCTGGACAGCCGTTCCATGTTGCCCCTCTTGATTAGATTCTATTTCTGCAATTTCGTGCCTACGGTAAGCTCAAGGCAAACGGATGGAGGGATTATTATGCACAGGTTAATGATAGCCGCGATTCTGCAGGCGCTAATGCTCATGTCCACCCTGCCTCCAGCCGCGCAGGCCGAAACGCTCCTTGAACGCGGCACTTATCTGATGCAATCGATCGTGGCATGCGGCAATTGCCACACGCCAAAAAACCCCGACGGAAAGGAACTGCCGGGAATGGAACTGGCTGGGGGCTTGCGGATCGTGGAACACGCGT
>JAPUIH010000018.1 GCA_027297205.1 SAR324 cluster bacterium
TATGGCCTGGGCGATTACCTGAATGGCGGTGTAGGAATACAGGGTGTAGGCCTCTGGCTCATACCCTTCTGCCCGGAAGGCCGCCACGGCGCTTTTGGCCGCGGGAATCTTGCGCGGGTCCGCGCCAAAGGTCATCAGCACGCCATCGGTGGATGGGCCGGCGATGGCGGGGAATTCCGCCGTCACGATGCCGTCGCCGCTGAAGAAGGTCGCGTTGAGCCCCTGCTCGCGGGACTGGCGTGCCAGCAGGCCGGCTTCCACGTGAATGCCGCCGAAATACACCACGTCCACCTTGAGGCCCTTCATCTTGGTCACCAGGGAGTTGAAGTCCTTGTCTCCCCGGGTGATGCCTTCGTACAACACCTCGGTGAGGCCATTTTTGTGCAGGCGGGCCTTGGTGGCGTCGGCGAGCCCCTGGCCGTAGGTGTCCTTGTCGTGGATGATGGCCACGCGCTTGGCCCGGAGCTTCTTGGCGATATAGTCGCCCGCCACGTCGCCCTGCTGATCGTCGCGCCCGCAGGTGCGGAACACTGCCGCCAATCCGCGGTCGGTCACTTTGGGGTTGGTGGAGGCGGGAGAGATCATCAGAATGTTGGCCTCGTCGTACACCTCGGAGGCGGGAATGGTCGAGGAGGAGCAAAAATGGCCAGCTACCGCGTGTACGCCGTCGTTGATCAGGCGGTTGGCCACCGCGCGGGCCTGCTTGGGATCGCATGCGTCATCGCCGGGCACGATCTTGATCATGCGGCCGTTGATGCCGCCGGCTTTGTTGATCGCCTCGGCCGCGGAGTTCGCGCCCCGCGTCAGTTGCTCGCCAAACTTGGCGTAGGGCCCGGTGATGGGGCCCGCAATGCCGATCTTGATGGTCTGGGCGAAGGCAGCGCCCTGCAGGACGCTGACGGAGAGCAGAATCCCCAGCGAAACGCCCATCCAGTGAGTTAACCTGTTCATTCGGTCTCCTTTGCCGATGTGATGAGGTGAATCATAATCAGCGTGGTCCTGATACCGATCGGGAATAACACGTATCGCGGCGGGGCGGAAGTGCGTGCGTGGCGCCTCCTACCCCGATAGGGGGGGCCGTTCCACATACGCGACTCGTTGGGAGCCGATCTAGCTCGGGGCGGTCCCCATGAAAACGGGCGCTGGCTGCGGGTTAGCGAGCCGGCTCCCTCATAGTCGCTCGTGAATTACGGACAATCCCTTGGCAGGCTGTCCGACCTTGGCAAGCCTGTCAACATGAAAATCATTTTCGATATCCCGCCGCGCCTGAAATGTTGGACGAAATGAAGCCTACGGTGCAACGCTGCTGCTGGCGATCAATCGAATTGCCAGGTCGGTGCGTCACCCCGGAAAAACGCATCCCTGGCCCTGGCTGCGTCCTGGCTGCGTCCGGTCAGGGCCAGCGCGTAGTCGTCCATGTGGAACAGGGAGTGGTCCAGCGCGTGCACCATGGCGTTGATGGAGGCCTTGGTCATCTCCACGGGCAGGGGCGGTTGTCGCAATACTTTATCCGCCAGGCGCTGGGCCGCCGCCAGCAGATCGTCGTCGGGCACGACCTGGTTGAAATAACCGTACGCCTGCAATGTATCCGCGTCGTACATCTCCCCGAACATGATCATCTCCTTCGCCCGCGATGGGCCCACCAGATGCACGAAGTTGGGCAGCGCGTTCCAGGAAAGGGACACGCCCAGGCTGGCTTCGCGCACACTTACTTTCACGCTACGCGTAGCGATGCGGAAGTCGCAGGCGGTGGGAAAGCACGCGCCGCCCCCAATGGCGTGGCCATGGACGGCAGCGATGGTAACCGGGGGCAGTTGCCGCAGGGACTGGATGGCCCGTGTGCCCAGGCGCGAGCGATACACCACGTCGCGCAGCGCCGCCCCGTGCACGAGGCCCTCCTTGAGATCCGCCCCCGCACAGAAGCTGGCGCCTTCGCCCCGCAGGATCACCACCCGGCATTCCGGCTGGTTGCCTAGATAGGCGCAGGCGGCGTTGAGGTCGATCAGCAGTTGGGTGTTGACCGCATTGCGCACCTGGGGCCGATTCAATACCAGATGGCGCAAACTGCCGTCGCCTTCCACGGATACGGTTTCCCATTGCATGGTGGTTCGCTCCTCCTCTGAATGTGCCTATCGCGGGCGGCATGCGGCCGGTGGCTAACCGCGTGGCGCGGCCGCCGGTTGCGACGCGGGGGTCTGCCGCGCCGTCTGCACAAAGCGGAGCACGTTTTCGAACGGCGTCTCCGGCAGCAGGCCGTGGTCCAGGTTGAGGATGTGGCCGCGCCCCCCAGCCTCGGCCAGGCAGGCCTTCACCGCCGCTTCCACGTCGGCGGGGCTGCCTTCGGCCAGCAACCTGTTGTCCACATTACCCTGTACCGCCACGCGACCTCCACCCATGGCCAGCATTTCGCGCAACGATGTGTCGCGTCCCACGCTGAGGACGGCTGCGCCACTTTTCAGCATCAGGTCCGGAAAGGGGCTGTCACGCACGAACAGGATCGCGGGCAACTGCGCGCGCAGCCCGGCAAATATGCGCTCGTGACTGGGCTGCACGAAAGCCTCGTACGCGTCACGCGGAATCTGGTTGCCCACCGACTCGAACAGTTGCACGGCGTGCACGCCCGCCTCCCCCTGAAAGTTCAGATAATCGATGGTCATGGCCGTGAGCCGCTCGAGTAGCCCGCCAAACACCGCCGGTTGCTCCCGCAGCAGGGCAAGCGTGTGGGGCATTCCCTCGCCAGGGCTTTGTCCCTCGATCAGGAATGCGGCCAGCGTGAATGGCGCACCGGCGAACCCGATCACCGGCAGCGCGCCGTCCAGCTCGCCCAATACCCCCCGTATGGAATCGGCGATGAACCCCAGAGCCCGGTGAGGGTCGTATGGCTGCAACGCAGCCACGTGATCCCGCGTTCTGAGCGGCTCTGCGAGCCGCGGGGCTGGCGTAAATTGGAATACAGCGCCCAGAGGCTCAAGTGGGGTAAGAATATCCTGGAAGATGATGATCGCGTCCACACCGAATCGCCTGGGCAGCAGAGAGATGCGCACCGCGTGCTCGGGCGAGCGGAATAAGTCGAACAGTGAAAGCCCTGCTCTTTCCCGGTAAGCACGGTATTCCGGGTCTGAACGGCCCGCCTGCCGCATCATCCAAACCGGCGCCCGCGGAACCGGCTGGTGATTGATCGCGCGCAGCAACAGGTCGTTTTGCAGAGGCGGAACGCGAGAAGCCAAGGGGGCTCTTCAATCGGCAACTTCTTTGCCGGAAATTTCGTTTAAAATAGTGCCGACCTGAACGATACAATCCCGGCGGCGGAACGGGACTAACGCCCGGTCTGAGGACCCCGACCTCCGCCGCAAAATGCCCGACGGGAACGGGTCGGAAGATACGCCTGAACTTTCGAACCGAAAGCGGGTAGTCGCGCTCTAAACAATAAATGATAATTCTCAGGACACGTCTGCTACCTCAACGCGAACCGGTCCAAGTTGGCAAGCCCGGAGCAATGAAGCGACAATGAAAGGCAAAGACATCACGGAACAGGAGTTGAAGGCTGCCATCCGCAAATTCCTGCAATCAGGCGGAATTATCCAAAAATTGCCGGACCAGAGACTGGCGTCCGACCGCATGGTGGGCAGGAAGTGGAACAACTCCGAAATGGCGGGCGAAGGGGGATACTAAGACCCCAACGTCACCGAATTGCTCCCTAAGCCCCAGGCCGGGCCTCCGCAGGCAGGGTTTTTCCTCCTTTTTTCCTGTCTACCGGCCTGGGGTTTTCTTTTTTCGCGCTCTGCTGCCCCAAAACCGCCGTATGCGCACCGGGGCGCGCATGTCCGGGGTGGGGGAGCACGGCACACCACAGGAAAAATAGCTCGGCGGCTGCGCGCTACTTGATGGCCATGGCGTTGGGTGGCGAGCCGACGCCTCCGCGCAGGTTGAGGGGACTGGACGCGAAAAACGCCAGATAGGTACCGTCCCGCGCGCAGTCCTCGGCCAATGCTTCCAGGTTGAACAGTTCGCCCAAGGTGAGGCCCAGTCGCGGAATGGCCAGATGCAGGCTGGGCCTTCCTGGCTGCAGTGGCCACACCTCCACGGTGGGCGTGTCGCTGGCAACCGCGGCCAGCCGGTTGTCCCAGATGAAGGCCCACATGTCCTCGTCGCCGGACAGCCCGGAGAATGTGCGCGGGCGAAGCACGGCATCGCGCGTTTCCAGATCCGGCGCTCCCAGAAAAAGCTCCAGCCAACCCAGCCGCACCAGCAAGGTGTCCCCCGGCTGCAGGG
>JAPUIH010000180.1 GCA_027297205.1 SAR324 cluster bacterium
GCTCAGGACAGGCGAGACGCCCTGTTACGCAGGGCTCCTCAGGGAGGTGGCTATTTTATATCACTAATATTTAAGGACTCCGCGTTGCTGAGGAGCGGCGAAGCCCGCGTCTCGCCTGTCCTGAGCAAAGCCGAAGGGAAGTACACGGAGTCTGTAGCTCCATAAAATTTCGCGCAATCCACAACTCTCGGACAGAACCTGGCGCGGGCGGGGTGCGCGCTTGCATGGCAAGTCAGGAACAGGCGGGCCGCTTTTCCCACGCTTATTTGCTCCCGCCGCGTTTGGCGATAAAGTCCGCGATCGCCCGCTGCGGCTCGCCGTTTTTGTAACATTCCTGCTGGCCCAGCACCGCCGCCCGGTAAGCCTCGTCAAAGGCGGGCTGGGTCATTTCCCTGAAGCGCTGCTTGGTGCGCCGCATGGCCGTGGGCGGTTTGGCGGCCAGCTCGCCAGCCACCGACAGGGCCTTCGCCATCAGCTCCCCGCTGGGCACCAGGTGATTGAGCAGCCCCACCCGCTGGCATTCTTCCGCGTCCATCAGCCGTCCCGTAAGGGAAAGATCCAGATTGAGGGAGAGGCTCAGGTGCAGGCTCATCCAGAAGGAACCCATCACAGAGGGAATGCCGGCGTTGATCTCCGGCTGGCCCATGCGCGTGCCTGGATGCCCGACGCGGATGTCCGACACCAGGGCGACCTGGAAGCCCGCCCCGGCGGAGATGCCGTTCAGGGCCGCCACCAGGGGTTTGTCCAGCAATCGGATCGCTTGATACACGTCGCGCATTTCACCGAACCAGGCTTCGATGTCGGCTACCTGCACGTGCTGGGCTTCCTTGAGGTCCACCCCGGCGGAGAAGGCGCGGTTCCCCGAGCCGGTGAGTACCAGCCCCCGCACCGTTTCGTCCCGATTGAGGTCCCCCAGGTTGGCGGCCAGATCGCGCCGCAATTGGCTGTTGAAGGCATTGAGGGCTTCGGGCCGATTGAGAGTCACTGTGGCGATCCCGCCCTGTTTTTCCACAAGTACGCTCTGCACCATCGCGCATTTCCTTCCTGATGTTGACTTTCGGTGATGCACCGCCGCCGCGGTTTGGCGCGCGGGCGCGCCATTGCGGATTTGCGCGCGGGTACTCCGTCATGACAACGCCGCCATGACAATTCCGCCACGACGATCAAGTGAACCGGTTTTGCAATAATTCTCTCCTAAGGCATTATAATAATCGCAGGCGCTTCGCCATGCCCCGCTGCCGCGCATGCGGGATCGGCGTTCCCTTAAGGAGACCTGTTGCCATGATACGGCGTTTGCCATGGATGTTATTGTTGTGGGCCGCAATGCTGTTGCCCGCCCTCCAATGCGCCACGGCCTTTGCACAGGATATTGGGGGGCGGGTGGATGCCTTCACGTTGCCGGATCAGACGGGACGGCGCGTGGCAGTCGCCCCCTCAAGGCAGAACACCTTCATTTACCTTTACCGTGGCGACTGGTGAACCCGCTGCCTGGGGCATCTGGTCGAGTTGCAGAAAATGCGGTCCCTATTCAAAAAAGCAAACACGCGCGTCGTGGCGCTCACCACCGATACGCCTGAACAAAACCGCACCATCGCCGTGCGCCTCGGATTGACGATGCGCATCCTCTCCGATTCCCAGGGTATTATCCTGCGCAAGCTGGGCGTGTGGGATCCCCGCTGGGAGATTTCCGCCTATGGCTACTATCTGCTGAACCCCGGCTTGCGTGTGATATCCCGCCGGCGCGGCTACTGGGAAGCCGATGAGGCGGGTGTGCGGACATTGCTGAAGCAGGTGGCCGCCTTCTCCCCGCGCGCTTCCTGATCCACTGCGAATAATGATGCCCCGGACGCCCGGGGATTGCCCCGGATGACGTCTCGTAGGGGCCCTATGCGCAAGCCCCCCGCTGGCGCGCCCTTCCGTTCCGGCCATATTGCAATGCCCGCCGCACTGGGTTATGAGGTTTCAGCACGGTTCCCGCAATCAAAATATCGTGGGCAAATCCAATCGGATTGGGAGACGGCAATGGAGAAGATGCGTGCGACCCGCATCCCGGAAAAAGGTAAAATCGTATGTGAAACCGTGGACAGGGTTCCGCCGCGGGAGGGGCAGGTGGTGGTACGGACCATTTGGGCGGCAATCTGCGGAAGCGACCTGCATGTGCTCCATTCCGAGGTGCCGCTGCCGGAGCGGGCCTCCACCCCCGGCTTTCCCGGCCATGAGGGAGTTGGGGTGATTACCGAAAGTCGTCATGCGGGCTTCGCCGAGGGGCAGCGCGTGCTGACCTGTCCTTCCCGGCCCAATCCCACGGGCACCTTCGTGGATTACCAGACCATCGATGGCAAGTTCCTGGTGCCGTTGCCGGATACGGACGTGCCCATGGAACATATGCTGATGGCCCAGCAGTTTGGCACCACCATCTTCGCCCTGCGCCAGCACCCGGTGGATGTGGTGGGCAAGACCGTGATCGTGCAGGGCCAGGGCTCCGCGGGCTGGTTTTTCGCCTACAATCTCAAGCGTGCCGGAGCGGCG
>JAPUIH010000181.1 GCA_027297205.1 SAR324 cluster bacterium
GCCCTGCGGCGCGGTGTCACCGCCAACACGGTGGTGGACCTGATGTACGTGGAGAAAATCTTGGAATTGCAGGGCGGGCTTTTCGCATTTGACCGCCGGGAAGGCAAGGTATTCGGGTTCCGGATTCATCTGCCTTACGACATTCCATCCTCCTGAGCCGACCGGGGAGCGCCCCACTAATTAATGTTGACATCAGTTATGGTAGTGATCAGTTATAGGCTGTAACGGGGCGCGGGTAACAAACCGGGAATCGTATATTGTTCAATCTCTTCAAACGGATGCTCGCAGCAATGTCCCGCCGCTTCTGGGGAGGCAGGGAGTTTCTGTCGAGTCTGAGGCGGCTGTTCCGGCTGATAATCCAAAACCGCGTTTACCTGCTGCTGGCCTGTGCGTGCATGCTGGGCTACAACCTGTTCACAGCCGCTCCCGCCTGGTACATCAAGGATATCGTCGACGAGCTGGAAAAGGGGCGCATTCCCGAAATTCAAAAGTTTGCCCTGGTGGGTATCGGGATCGTGCTCATCTATTCCCTCAAGGGCTTCTTTTACTTTGGCCAGAGCTACCTGATGGGGCTGGTGGCCCAGCGCATGATTTTCACCTTGCGCACCCGGCTCTACAGCCATCTGCAAAAGCTGAGCTTTTCGTTTTTCGCCGCGACTCCGGCCGGCGACCTGATTGCCCGGTTCACCTCCGACCTGATCAACCTGCAAAACGCACTCAAGATCAGCATCGCCGGGCCCGTGCGGGACATCCCGCAAATTTTCATCTTTCTGTTCATTCTAGGGTACCGCAGTTGGGAACTGTCCCTGCTGACCCTGGTGCTCATTCCGGTCGCATTCTTCCTGATCTCCCGCTTCGGCAAGCGCATCAACCGGTTCACCACAGAGCGGTTGGCCTCTTTTGGGAAAATGACCGCGCTATTGGTGGAGACCATATCGGGAATCCGGGTGGTGAAGGCTTTCGGGATGGAAAAATATGAACAGGACCGCTTCGAGAAGGCCAACTCTGTACTCCTGAATAAGCACATGCGCACAATTGCCGTCTCCGCCTACTCCACGCCCGTGCTGGAATTCATCGGGGCCATCGCCGGGGCTGTGATCGTGCTTTATGGGGGCTATCTGATAATCGGTGGAAAGATTACCGGCGGGGACTTTGTCTCGTTTCTGTTCGCGTTTTTCATGCTGCAAGACCCCATCAAGAAGTTGAACGGCCTCAACCTGACCATCCAGGAAGGCATTGCCTCCGCGGACCGCGTGTTCCATTTGCTCGATGTGGAACCCGAGGTGGTGGACAAGCCCGGCGCGGCGCGGCTGGAGCCGATTGAAAAAGGGATCGAAATCCGGGTCAACAGCTTCAACTATGCGGGCTATGAGAAGCCGGCGCTGCGGGACGTTCACATAGAGGTCGAGGCGGGCCAGGTGGTGGCGCTGGTAGGCGCCAGCGGCAGCGGCAAAACCACCCTGGTCAACCTCATTCCACGCTTCTTCGATCTGCAGGACGGTGAAATCCTGATCGACGGGACCAATATCCAGGATGTGACCCTATCCTCCCTGCGCAGCCAGATCGCGATCGTGACCCAGGAGATTTTCCTGTTCAACGACACAGTGCGCAACAACATCGCCTACGGCAATATCACATGTCCGATGGAGCAAATCGAGGCCGCGGCCAAGGCCGCCAACGCCTACGGCTTCATCATGGCCTTACCCGACGGATTCGACTCGGTGATCGGGGAAAGCGGCTCCATACTCTCCGGAGGTCAAAGGCAGCGCCTGGCCATCGCCCGCGCCCTCATCAAGGATGCTCCGATCCTCATTCTGGACGAGGCCACCTCCGCGCTGGATTCAGAAGCCGAGATCGAGGTGCAGCAGGCCCTGGACAATCTGCTGGCCAACCGAACAACCATCGTCATTGCCCATCGCCTATCCACCGTGTTCCGGGCGAACAATATTTACGTGTTGGACCAGGGCGGCGTGGTGGAAAGCGGCAAGCACGAGGAATTGCTCAGGAAGGGCGGCCATTACACGAAACTGTATAATATGCAGTTCCGGGACGTGCAGGAAATTCCGCAAAAGTCCAGCGCCCTGCGCCAATGGTGGCAACGCATTCGCCCGAACAACGAGGAAGACACACCCAAGCGGGGCAAGTGGAGCGCCGGCGCCAATTAACCCGGCCCCCCTACGCTCTGTTCAGCAACCTGCGGTGCCGGTCATTCTCGGGAAATATGGGCGGCGTCGTTGAGCCGTAACAATTCGTAGCGCCCCTCGGCGAAATTGAACTGGGTGATCGAGCAGGTGTCGATCACGAAATCGGAAATGCGGTGCGGGGGGAATTCCAGCAGGTGGTAGAGCAGGGCGCGGATCACATCCCCATGCAGCACGAACAGCAGGCGCCCGCCGGCGAACTTGTCCACCCAGCGCTGAAAGGCCGGTGCGGCCCGCCCCACCACATCCTGATAGGATTCCGCGCCGCCGTAGCGGTATGAAAACGGATCGGTGCGCACGGCCTGTGCGATCTCCGGAGGCGGGGGACGCACCATCACCCCTTCCCAATCCCCTTTGTCCAGTTCCCAGAATGCCTCGTCGGCGATGGGCTCCGCGAGTCCGAGTTGCTCAGCGATCAAGGCCGCGGTTTCCATGGTGCGGGGGAGGCTGGAGGCGATAATTTGCCCCACTGCGGCCTCGCCTGCAAGGCGCCTGCCCAGCTTGCGGGCCTGCTCGCGCCCGGTTTCGGTGAGCATGGAGTTGGGCGAGCGGCCCATGAAGACCCGCGTAATGAGATTATGCTCGCTCTCGCCGTGCCGGGTAATGGTTATGCTCGTGCTGTGCGGATTGTCGGGAGGCATAACAGGAATCGTAAGTTTGAAAGGTTGCTTGAGCACAGCGCGGGTGCCGCCCGCCCATGCAGGGATGAAAAAACCACCCTCGGCGCCTGACCGGCGCAAACGCGCTTCCTGGCGGCTTCCACTCCATGGCCGGCCCGGAAGAATCAGTCGGCCCGGAAAAAAATGGACAGCCGGATGATGGTGCCCGACATGTCCACCAGCAGGTTCTTCTGCGTGGAGTCGAAAGGATTGGTCTTGAACTCCACTTCGCGGGCATTAATGAACACCAATTCAAAGCGGAATCCCACCGCCTCGGAGGAAGTCTCGATACCCACCCGCATGGAGCCGACCGGACTTTCGCTGAACGGCTCCACCTCATCCTGGGGTTGGGTGGCGGAAGCCCTGGTGAGCAGGTTGCCATTGAGAAAGCCCAGGCTGGCCCCCACAAAAAAGTTCATCCCGGTCTGTTTCGGATCGAACCCATAGAACCGGATTGGAACGGCGATGTAGTAGGTGTCCATCACGAATTTGGGAAGCCCGCTGCTGGGATTCTGCGTGCCCCCGGCGGCTCTGTCCCCCGTCTGCTGGAGGTGAAAATAATCCAGCCCAATTCCGAAACCCTGGGGAAATGTAAAGGGAAGGGGAAAGATGTACTCCATCCCAAAAGGGGGCAGGGCATGCACGGCTTTGGTGAAAAAGTTCGCATCCCTGTCCGAGGCATTGGTGCCGAGATCTCCCGACGATCCGGTGGCCGCCCGGTTGAATTCGCCCTCGCCGGTCAAGGTGCTGAAGGGGTGCGCCGTGTAGGAGTACTGGTCCCTCATTAAAAATTGAAACCGGAACGATACGCCCTCCGTGGGTCGAGGAGGCGGCACGGCGGCATCGGGCTCGAGCAGCGGAGGCGCCTGGGCAAAAACCCGCTCCCCGCCGGCAAACAGGCCCAGCAGGAGCAACCCGGCCAATATCATGCTGCCTGTCCGTGCCATCGTGATTCCTTGTCGTTTTGTTCTTTCCACGCCTATAATCGCGGGCGGAATGCTCCGCACCCTGGAGATGCAAATATCGTGACTCACGGGCGCCCGCTTGGGACGCCCCCAGCTCTCTGTACAGGCTACCAGATACCATGAACGATCAGTTAGCCCTCGCGGCGGAATGGCTGGCCACTTCCCGCAAAACCATCGCCTTCACCGGCGCGGGTGTGAGCACGGAAAGCGGCATCCCCGATTTCAGGAGCGCCGAGGGCCTGTGGAGCCGCTACGACCCCGCCGAATACGCCACCCTGGGCGCCTTTCTCAGGAACCCGGAGCAGGTGTGGAAAATGCTGGCCGAACTGGAAGAGGTGCTCAACGCGGAACCCAACCCAGGCCATAGGGCCATGGCCGAGCTGGAGGCCGCGGGGGCCCTGGCGGGCATAATCACCCAGAACGTGGATGGCCTGCACCAGGCGGGAGGCAGCAAAACCGTGGTGGAATATCATGGCTCCGGACGCACCTTTTCCTGCCTGACCTGCCGCGCCTCCTATACGCGCGCCGAAGTGAAGCAGATGGAGCGGCCTCCGCGCTGCACCAACACGGTACGGGGCGGCGCCTGCGCGGCCATTCTCAAGCCGGACGTGGTCTTTTTCGACGAGCCCATTCCGCCGCAGGCCATCGCCCGCAGCGCCCAGCTCATGCAGGGGGCGGAGCTGGTGCTGGTGGTGGGCACTTCCTGCGAGGTCTATCCGGCCAGCGAAATCCCTCTGCGGGTGCGGGGCCAGGGCGGGCGCATCATCGAGATCAACCTGGAGCCCGCCGCGGGACTGGCTCCGCACATCAGCCTGCTGGGCAGGTTCTCCGAAATTATGCCCGCCCTGAAATCGCGCTGGGAGGGCATGCGGGCCTGAAGCGCCCCTTGCCGAAAGGCGCGGGATCGGGGATAAGTGCAGCAAAGGGCTCCCCCGCGGCCAAGCGCCGCCGGGCCCCGGGTGCAACCCTGTGCGGGACGGCTAACGGATCATGATTTCAGAGCGACTGGTAATCAAGGTGGGTACCAACGTGCTCACCCAGCCCAATCAGCAACTCGACTACAACGTCATCCATCAGATCGTCGAGCAGATTGGCCGGCTGCGGCAGGAAAAGCACCGCGTGGTGTTGGTCACTTCCGGCGCGGCGGGGGCCTCCTATGGCCTGGGCAACTTCGAGGGCCAGAAAAAGAACCTGGTGCGCAGGCAGATGATGACCGCGGTGGGACAGCCCCGGCTCATGCAGATTTACTCGGACTTCTTCCGCGAACACAACATTCCCGTGGCCCAGGCCCTGCTGACCCGCTCCGACTTCGGCAACCGGGAGCGCTATCTGAACATCCACAACACCCTGGAAGGGCTGCTGATGATGGGCACCCTGCCCATCGTGAACGAGAACGACGTGGTGGTCACCGACGCCCTCACCTTTGGGGACAACGACTATCTTTCCGCCGCCGTGGCCTCCACTATCGGTGCCAACCGGCTCTTCCTGCTCACCGCCGCCGACGGCTTCTACCTGGGCGGCGACCCGGAGCTCAATCCCTCCGCGAATATCCAACCGGAAGTGGCTCGCATCAGCCAGGAGATGTGGGATTCCTGCGGGGCCACCCTGTCCAAGGGCGGACGCGGGGGCATGCTCTCCAAGCTGAAGGCGGTGGAAATGGTGGCCTCCTTCGGCATCGAATCCTATATCGTCTCCGGCAAGCAGCCCGGCGTGGTGCCGCGCATCATGGCCGGGGAGGCCCTGGGCACGCGCTTTCTGCCCACGGAAAAACGCCTCAAAACCTACCGGCAGTGGCTGCGCTTCGGGGCGCTCACCAGCGGGCGCATTGTCGTGGACGCGGGTGCGGAAAAGGCGCTCGGCAACAACAAAAGCCTGCTGCCCGCGGGCATCGACAAGGTGGAGGGCAATTTCAACGAGGGGGATATCGTGGAAATCCGCAACCGCGGCCAGGAAAAGCTGGGGGTGGGCCTGAGCAACTTCTCCGCCGAAGCCCTCACGGCCATGATCGAGGGCAGCCGGCCCATCACCCGCTCCGAGGAAGCCATCCACAGGGACCGCATGCTGTTGCTGTAAAGGGCGTCCCTCCGCCCGCCGTATCCCAGCCCTGGCAAGGAAGGGTGCTACGGACAAGCAACGCTTGTCCGTGCCTTCGGCGCTCTAGCCCTCACACGGACAAACGAGTTTGTCCGTGCCACCAAGAATTCTTAAAGTTTCGCCGGTGGGGCAGTCTTATCCCCGCCCGCCGAATCACAGCTCTGGCAAGCAAGGGTGCCACGGACAAGCAACGCTTGTCCGTGCCGCCAGCGCACTAGGCTCTGTCTGAGAGAATGTGCGCCCGCCGCGTTATTGTCGGGAAAAGGGTCTGTCGGCCCCTTTTACGCAGCGAAAAAGGGCTTTTTAGCCCCCAAAAACAACAGGTCTAAAATTTAAGTCATTGAATTAATATATCTAAATGGCTTTGTTTCGGGAAATCGACCTTTTTTTTTTGCGAAAAGCCGCCAGATTCCGCCATTGGCCCCAGCGAAGACTACCCCTCCAGCCTAGCATCGGTAACAATCAGCGGCGATGGCCAGCCGCGGCAACATCCAGCCAATAAAGGCCACGGTAAAGAAATATTTAAGTGACCAAGGCGGGCAGGGATGCCCACCTATTGCTAGCTGGAGCTGTCAGCCCGTTCCGCGGCGGCGCGGCGGGCCTCGTCCTCCGTGGCGAAGTGGCGGAACAGGTCGGCCAGGGCGCGGCCGGGCTCATCCGGAAAGCGCTCTTCGCTCACATGCAGAGTCTCGATGCGGTCCACCCGGAAATGGCGGAAGTCCTGGCGCAGAGTGCACCAGCCGCCCATGGTCCACAGGGAACCCCAGAAGAACAGACAGAGCGGATGCACCGCGCGCTCGCTGCTCTCGCCGTCGGCGCGCACGTAGCGGATCGTAACCACGCGTTGCATGCGCACGGCGCCGCGCAGTTCTTCCAGGTGGGGCGGCACGCCGGATTCGGTGAGGCGAGCCGGAACGAAGATGGCCGGATCCACGCCAGTGAAGCGCAGGCGCTCGGGCAGCGCCCCCTCCACCTTGGCCAGGGCCGCCCGGGCGGCCCGCACCAGGGCCGGGTCCGCCGAGCCTTTTACCAGGCGCGCCCCCAGCACCAGGGCTTCCAGCTCTTCCTCGGTGAACATAAGCGGCGGAAGATCGAATCCGGAGGGCAGGGTATAGCCCACTCCGGCCTCCCCGCGCACGGGCACCCCCGACAGCGACAGGTCGCGGATGTCGCGGTAGATGGTGCGCTCGGAAACCTCCAACTCGTCCGCCAGGTGCCGCGCGGTGACCACGCGGCGGCGGCGCATAATCTGCACGATCTGGAACAGGCGGTCGGCGCGGCGCATGGGCCTCCTTGTGGCGATTCCGCGGCCTACCAGGGCAGCCCCACCGCCGTGGTGAGAAAGCGGGTGAAGGGTGCGGCGGTGCGGCAAGCCTCGGCGAAGCGTTGCAGGAAATCCCCGCCGCAGGCTTCCTTTTCGCTGAAGCGCGTCATGGCCAGGAAGACCTTGCGCTTGAGGTCTTCGATCAGCGGATGCTGTGGGTCGTAGCCC
>JAPUIH010000182.1 GCA_027297205.1 SAR324 cluster bacterium
GAATCTAAATTTACCCGCAGCGCCGGTGTTCCGGAAAATGCTGGCGCAAGCCGGTGCACGTCAAATGAAGCAATGACCTCGTGGTCCGCTTGTATAAGCTGGCAATTTCCGGTTGAATCCAGCAATTCGGCCCAAAATCTCCAGGGCATCTGGTCCTGTAAAATTTGACGAAAATTTCACATCATCCTGGCCGTTCGCCCGCTTATGGTGCGCTCACGCCAGGCGCCCTAGGGCGGCGGAACGCCGGGCAACTGCGCCCCGCGCTCAGTCCGCTTCGGCATGACGTTCCAGCCAGGCGGCGAGCATGCCGGATATTTCCTCGGCCAGCACGCCCTGCACTACCTCGATCCCTGCCCCGCGCAACTCCGCGATGCCCGCGCCCCGCACCCGTGGATGGGGATCCTGGATGCCCACCACCACCCGGCGCGGTTTTTTTTCCACCAGCAGGGAGGAGCAGGGCGGCGTACGGCCTTGGAAGGTGCAAGGCTCCATGGTTACGAAGAACTCGCACTCAGCGATGCTGTGGCCGGCCCGTTCCGCGGCCTGAACGGCCATCACCTCCGCATGGGCATTGCCGGGGGGCTGGGTGGCGCCCCGGGCGATAATGGCTCCTGCCTTGACGATCACGCAACCAACGGATGGATTATCCCCCGTAGCGCCGGCGGACTTTCTGCCCTCGGCAATGGCCTCACCCATGAAGAAAGCATCGTCCACGCCTGTCCTCATAACCTCCTGCGCGGCCAGTGGCCCCCGGCCCCCCGGCATTATTCAGCGAGAAACTCTTTCAGGGGAACAGTCAACTTCTCGAAGATGATCTCCGGAATGAGAAAGAAGTCGTGTCCGTAATCCTCTTCAATCAGTTCGTAGCGCACCGATATATGGTTTACATTGGCGGTCTTGACCAGCTCCTCCGCGAGATATGGCGGAAAGAGGTTGTCGCCACTGGCGGCAATAATCATCATCTTCGCCTTGACCGGCTCAAGAGCCTTGGCCAGGCTGCCGTACTTCACGGCCAGATCGAAGTGCGTCCAGGACTGTAGCAAATAGACCATGGAGTTGGCGTCAAAGTCCTTGCTGAAAGGGTAGGACACCGTGTGCAGGTAATTTTCAGCCTCGTGGAACATCTGCTGATGAAAATAGGCGTCCGTGAACGGCTCCCGCTCGCTTTTGTGATACTTGCGGAATTTGCGCTCCATCATGATGGGTGAAATAAACGTGGTAAATCCCACCATGCGGGCGATCGCCAAACCCATGCTGGGCAAAGGGCCATCGTGGTAGGAGCCGCCCCGGTAATTGGCGTCGCGCTGGATGGCGTCGATTTGCACCCTGTTGGTCATGATCATGAACTGGTTGGAGTATCCGGAGCTGCCAACGGGTATGATCCGCTCCACAAAATCCGGATAGAGAATGCCCCACACCAGCGCCTGAAAACCACCCATGCTGCCCCCGATCACCGCGTACAGCTTCTTCACCCCCAGATGATCCAACAATATGTGCTGGGAGCGCACCATATCCTCCACGGTAACGATGGGGAATTGCAGTTCATAGGGTTTGCCCGTATCCGGATTGATGGACGCGGGCCCGCTGGTGCCGCCACATCCCCCGAGCATATTGATACACAGCACGTAATAGCGGTTGGTATCGATGGTCCGGCCAGGCCCCACCATGGCGCCCCACCAGGGTTCCTTGAAGTCGTCCGAATCATGGAGATCCGTGGCGTGGGTGCTTTGGGAGAGCGCACAACAAACCAGTATCGCCGGATTGCGGGGATCGCCCCATTCCTCGTAGCCCACTTCCAGCACCGGGATGGACTCCTCCTTGCCCATGTGTGGCGTCTCGAACACGAACGGCTGCTCGAAGACCTTGATTTTCGCCTGTGGATGTATGCTGCCGGTCATGGTTTCCCCAACGCGGGTTACCAGCTGGGCGCAATCGGCCCAAAAGGGGCCCCGCCGACCTACGGAAGCGCTGGTTTATTCGGTCAAAGCAATTGCCATTACACCACGCTTGCTTTAACCTGATGAGGTTAACCTAAATGTGTATCACCTATCCGATTCCGTGGAAACCGAAGTCACAGTGCCCCAACTGAATCCTTCACAAAAACAACTGCTCCCAATAGCCCGGCATCCGCGGAGCCTCAACTTAGCACGAATTGCCCCACCAGGCGTCTAGCCATGGCCAAATACACGCTGGACAAGAAGACCCTCAAGAAGGATGCGATCCGGGACCAGATGCTAAATCTGGTGGATTGGGCCATCCGAAGACGCCGCTGGGTTATTGGTGGCTCGGTGACGTTGGTGGTCTGCGTGGCTCTCGTGTTTGCCTATTTTGCATACGCCCAATACCAGACCGGCCAGCAGGCCGCGAAATTTTACCTGGCCGAGAAGGCGATGAATGATCGCAAATTGCCTGAAGACAAGCGCAATGCCGCGGCTACCGCGGCGTTGACCGATTACCTTGAGACCTATCCGGATTCCACCCTCAGTCCCTTTGCGTGGATGTACCTGGCCGAAATTTACTGGTCCGGCAAGAAATTCGACGAGGCCGGCATTGCCTTTCAGCAGGTGCTCGGTCATAAGCAGACCGGCGAATTTACCAGGCATCTGGCGGTAATTGGCGAGGCCAAGCTGCACGAATCGCAGGGGCGGTTCGATGCCTCCGCCGAGAGCTATCGCTCCTTGCCGGAGGATAAGTATTCTGATTTGAAGGCATTTAATCTGGGCCGTTTGGCCGTGGCCCAGCATCGCAACAGGGAAGCCAAGAGCCAATTTCAGAAGGTGGTAAGCCGGTATCCGCCGTCCAGACTGGCGAAATGGGCTAGCGATGCCATGTCTGTACTGCCCTGACCGGACACCGCCAAAGGCCGAGGGCTAGCACTCTACCGAGAGGAAGCAATGTCATCTGAAGCTGATCAAGACAGCAAGGAAAGAAAATTTATGGAAAATTCCAATCTGGTGGAAGAGTACCCTAGAGAATACGACAAGACCCAGTTTGAGAAGATTCTGGTGGCGGCCAAGCGCGCCAAGGATATTCATAACTCCCGGAAAACCCCCCTGATCGATTCCGACCGTAAACCGCCCTACGTGGCGTTGGAAGAAATGAAGGCGAATCTGATCAATACCATCTACCGGAAGGAAGAGCCGGTTGAGCTGGTAGCCGAGGAGAGCGAAGAGGAAGAATAAATTGTGGCAGTCTGACTCCCTGTTATGGCAGTTACGTCTCGGGCGCTTATACCTGAAAGCGGTGTGGCTCCCGCTGTGCCTGTTGCTGATCGGCTGTGCGCCGCCGAATACGGCTTACGACTTCGGACTGGGCACCACGGAGGTGGCGGGAGTCGTGGATTTGGGGGGCGCGGACCCCAGCGAGTCCGACGCGATTGTGGTGGTGCTGAAAAACCATTACACCTTTATCACCACCGGCAGCGGAAGCGTGCTTTCCGGGGACACCCACCCCGAGTTTCGGAGCAGCATCACCCGCCCCACCGCCCATATCCAGCGGATTGACCAATCGGGAAGCTATTTAATAGACCTGCCTGCCGACGTGGTGTCGGTGGACGTGCTGTTTCTTGCCTCCAACTACCTTTCCAAGCGCATGCACTTCGCGCGTTCTGTGGGCATCGGCCGCATCAATTTCCGGGCCGTCCTGCCTCTCATCCCTGATTGGCGCAACCATTTCTACACGTATATCCAGCCGCAGTTGCAGGAATTAATCGTCGATGCGCGCTACCGAATGGCCGAGCGCGAGCAGAAGTTGTTGGGGGACTGGCTGGCCGCGCGAAAGCAGACGCTCGAGGCCAAGCGCCGCTGACATACCCGCGGCGCAGAAGTGGTGTGCCGTTGGTTCGGCTGGTCGCCCTGCGTTGCTTTGGCGTCCGGCGCGGCATATAGTTGGTTTAGACAGGGTGCACGGCCGGAACAGCCCCGCCGCCCGGCGCACACACCGGCAACCGGCGATCCCAAAGAGACCATGGACACTCCCAAAAAAGACCTGAATCAAATTCGCAGTCTGCACGAGCAGGCCCGGCTGGCGCTGGCCCAAAGCCACTGGGATGAGGCCGAGCAGGCGGCCCACGGCGCCCTTGCGCTCGATGAAAATCACGCCCCCTCCTATGACCTGATGTCCGAAATATACAGCAGCAGGCAGATGGACGCGGAGGCCCGGAACTGGCGGGAGAAGGCGGCGGAAATCCGTAAGCAGGTCTGGCAGCGGCAGGTGGAAGCGGAGGCCAGGGGCCATCACGAGGTCCTCGGCGTACCTGGCCGGCATGAAATTCCCTGAGCGCGGCACTCGCCCATGAAGTTGATGATGATTGCCGGAGAGCTTTCCGGTGATACCCACGGCGGATCGATTCTTAGTCACCTGAAAAAACTCGTTCCTGGGCTGGAGGTCTTCGGGGTGGGCGGCCCACGCATGTTCGCCCAGGGCCTGAAGTCCGTCATTCCACTGGACAATCTGCAGGCGCGGGGTCTGGTTGAAGTATTGCGGCAACTCCCCAGCCATTACGTCTATCTGCGCCTGATGAAAAAGCTGCTCAGAGAGGAGCGCCCCGACGCCGTGCTGCTGGTGGACTATCCGGGATTCAACCTCAAGATCGCCAAGGCTGCCAAGCAGCAGGGCATTCCGGTGTTTTACTACAGCGGTCCACAGCTTTGGGCATGGCGGGGCGGGCGCATGCGGGAGATGACCCGGTGGGTGGACAAAATCATCGTGCTCTTTCCCTTTGAGGTGCCGCTATACCATCGGGCCGGGGTGGACGCCGAATTTCTGGGGCACCCTCTGGTGGGTGTAGAGGCAACGCCCAAGGAAGTGGCCGATTTCAAGACACGGATCACCCTGCGGGAGGGGCTGCCAGTGGTGGCCATCATGCCGGGCAGCCGCCCCGGTGAATTGGAACGCAACCTGCCTACCGTGCTGGAAGGTCTGCGCCTGGTCGAGAAAACGGGCTACCGGGCAAACTATATCCTGCCGGTGGCCTCGACCCTGAATATCGAACGGGTGCGGGAGCTGGTGCGCGCCGGAGGGATACCGGTGCAGGTGCTGGACAATGCATTTCTGCCGCTGTTGCAGGTCGCGGAGCTGGCCATCGTCGCCTCGGGCACGGCCACCCTGCAGGTGGGCATGGCCGGCATTCCTTTCCTGGTGGTTTACCGGGTTACCCTGCTCACCTACCGCATCGCCAAAGCGTTTCTGTATATTAAAGACGCCTCCATAGTGAACATCCTGGCCGGCAGGCGCATTGTTCCGGAACTTGTGCAGCGGAAATTCTTACCCCACCGGGTATGCGAGGAGTTTCTCGCCATCGCCAATGACAAAGCGCGGCAACAGCAAATCCGCGCGGACCTCGCCAAGGTCAAGAAAATTCTTGGGAAGCCGGGGGCCTACGGGCGCGCAGCGGAACGGTTCGCGATCCACCTGCAAACTCTGGGAAAGACAACTCAAAAACTGGAGCCGGCTCCCGCACGGAACGCTGCACGCAGCCCGTCATTACACTGACAAATATGAGGCGCCATTGACCGCGTGGGCGATCGCGCCCACGCGGATAGACGCCGGCCGGCCAGGCCGCCGGGCTAACCCATGGCCTTCCGCAGGTTTGCGTCCAGCGCCTCCATGAACGGAATGGTGTTCAGGTAGGACTCTTCGGGGGGTGTAAGGGTTTTGTGGATGCTTACCGAGAGGTCCTTGGTCATCTGACCGGCCTCGATGGACTCCACGCATACCCGTTCCAGGGTTTCTGCGAACTTCACCACCTCCGGAGTATTGTCCAGTTTCCCCCGGTGCGCCAAGCCGCGGGTCCAGGCAAATATGCTGGCCACCGGATTGGTGCTGGTGGATTTGCCCTGTTGGTGCTGGCGGTAGTGGCGGGTGACGGTGCCATGGGCGGCCTCAGCCTCGATGGTCTTGCCATCGGGGCAGTACAGGACGGAAGTCATCATGCCCAACGAGCCGAAGCCCTGGGCCACGACGTCCGACTGCACGTCACCGTCGTAGTTCTTGCAAGCCCATACGATGCCCCCCTCCCATTTGAGCACCTGGGCCACCATGTCGTCGATCAGGCGATGCTCGTAAGTCAACCCGGCCTCGTCGAATCTGGCCTTGTACTCGGACTCGAACATTTGGGCGAAGATGTCCCGGAATCGGCCGTCATAGATTTTCAAAATGGTGTTTTTCGTGCTCAGATACAAAGGAAACTTCAAGTCCAGGGCATATTGGAAACAGGAACGCGCGAAGTCGGTAATGGACTGATCCGTGTTGAACATGCCCATTGCGATGCCCGCACCATCGTACTGGTTGATTTCCCATTCCTGCGGCTCCCCGCCATTGTCCGGCTCGAACACCAGTTTCAGCTTGCCCTTGCCTGGAATGATCACGTCGGTGGCCTTGTATTGGTCCGCATGAGCATGACGCCCGATCACGATCGGCTTGGTCCACGCCGGCACCAGCCGCGGGATGTTCCTGCAGATGATAGGCGCGCGGAAGACGGTGCCCCCCAGAATATTGCGGATGGTGCCGTTGGGGCTCTTCCACATCTGCTTCAGTCCAAATTCCTCCACGCGGTCCTCGTCGGGCGTTATGGTGGCGCACTTCACACCCACATTGTATTTTTTGATGGCCTCGGCCGCATCCAAGGTGATCTGGTCATTGGTCTCATCCCGCATCTGCACGGATAGGTCGTAGTACTTCAGATCGACATCCAGATAGGGTAAGAGCAGGCGATCCTTGATTTCCTGCCAGATGATACGGGTCATTTCATCGCCGTCCAGTTCCACCACCGGATTGGTTACCTTGATTTTCGCCACGCTATTTTCTCCTCGAAGGGAATTGGGGGTTTGCGCCAGGACGGGCTTGCAAACCGCCTGTGCTAATTCCGGGCCTTGCGCCGGGGGCAACAGCCATCGCCACAATTCGGGGCCGGCGCCTAGAAGCTGTCTTTCATGCGCCGCACCACGCCCAACACCGATATCGGTTGCAGATCGTTGGCCGGGTCTTCCTGTTTTACCCTGGCGACAATTTCCTCGCTTTCGCAGCGCATGAAAGGATTGGTGCGCCATTCGTCACCGAGAGTCGAAGGAGTCGTAAACGCCCCCGACGCCCGTGCCTTCTTCACCTGCGCCAGTTTTTCCGATACCGCCGTATTGTCCGGTTCCACGAACTGTGCAAAGCGCAGGTTGTTTTCCGTATACTCATGACCGAAGTAAACCCTTGTAGTTTCCGGAAGCCCGCCGATCACTTTGTTGAGGGAGGCGTACATGTTTGCCGGCGTGCCCTCGAAGAGGCGCCCGCAGCCTGCCGCGAACATGGTGTCACCGGTAAACACACAGTCCTCGATCACGTAGGACACCGCCCCGGTGGTGTGTCCGGGATTGTGCAGGGCGCCCACTTGCAGGGATCCCAGCTGAAACTTGTCCCCCGTATCCAATCCGTCGCTCAGCCCGTCGATGCGCGCTTGATCGGATTTGTGGCCATACACCTTCAGTCCGGGGAACTCCCGCAGCAGTTCCTTGTTTCCGCCGATATGATCCCAGTGGTGGTGAGTGTTGAGGATAGCCTTCAGGGTGACCCCTTCCTTCTTCACGCAGGCGGAAACGGGAGCGGATTCCGAAGGGTCCACAATGCCCGCTTCGCCGCTGCTTTCACACACGACCAAGTATGCGTAATTGTCGGACAAACAAGGTATGGGAATAATTCTCATCGCAGGCCTCGCCCAAGAATGTACATTATCGCTAATTAATGTCGGTAACATGCATTATTGCCATAATCTGTCTGCCGCCTCAAGACAACGCGTGGAAAAATACCGCTGGAATCCATAATTCCCTGAAAGTTTTGTGGTTCACTGAAACTTCACGGCGAAGCGGCGTATCTGGCTTGCCCGGCTGGCTGACGGGCGATCTCCTCGCATTCCAAGCGATTAACTTAACAATTTCAACGGCT
>JAPUIH010000183.1 GCA_027297205.1 SAR324 cluster bacterium
TTGTTGCCAGCGTCGATCAGCTGATTGATTTTCGCATGATCGAATCCCAACAGCTTGCCCAACTCAAAAAACTTTTCTTTTTCCGGAGCGGCAAATTCCCGATCAGCGATGGCCACCTCCATCAAGTCCAGCAACATCGCCGCTTTTTTTCTGATGTCCTTTTCCCAGCCGAGGAAGTTCGGAATCGGTGGTGTGGTCTTGAACTGAATATATTTCTTCAGCCGCTCCACTGCCTCGGGGTCCTGGACAAACGAGATGCAGTTGAGCAGCCCGTTGACCTCGCCCTGGCTTACATTTCCATCCGCCAGTACGATCGCCACCATGGCCGTGGCGAACCACTCCTTCTGGCGTTCATCCATTTCCTTTACAGGCGTGCGAAAGGTCTGTCCCATTTCTCCACTCGTCTCGCAAATTCAAAAAATTGCTAGTCGTGTAATACAATTCGTTAGGGAATTCCACCCCAAATTTCCGGGACTATTTCCCTGGCCCGCGGCCGCGAAATCCCGGCCGCCACGCACCATCACCTCCACGGTCCGTATCCAAGTTTCCAGCCTTGGGGACGGCTTAGCTGAACAGGATAGAAGAAAGCTTGTTGCGGTAGCTGTGGGTGAGCGGAGAGTCATTGGGCAACATGTCGAACACCGCCACCATGCCCTTCCGTCCGGCATCTTTCCGAAATTCCCGATTTTCCTTTACGATGGAAAAAAACCCCTCAAGCGCCTCCTCGGGAATGCCCTGCAGGGCCTGCTGGCAAGCCAACCGAAATCGCGCCTCCAATCCCTCCTGATCCGAAGCGCCCCCTTCCACCTCCGTGGACGCGTCCTCACCCAGCATGTCATGGAAGAACAACTTGGACTGCAACGCGCTGCGGGCCTTGACCGCGATTGTTTTGTCCACCAGCCCCTCCAGGGCCGCATCTGTAACGCGGGCGTCCATTTGGCGCGCTTCCTCCAGCTGCCCCTGATCGGCCATGTAGTGCCCGAGTCCGATCAGGGCCTCCGCATTTTCCGCATCCTCAGCCAGGGTGCGCTGAAATATTTGCACGGCTTCCGCCGTGGCGCCTTGGAAATACAATTCCAGGGCGGACATTTCGTTTTGATCTGAACTGACGGGCAGGTTCTTATCCAGAAATTTACGGATCTCCGGCTCCGGATAAGCCCCCATGAACTCATCCTTGATCTCTCCGTTCACAAATAGCTTTACCGCCGGTATGCTTTGGATCATCAGAGCTTGGGCCAGCATGGGATTATCATCCATATTGACCTTGACCAGCTTGAAGCTTCCCGCCTTTTCCTGCTCAAGTTTTTCCAGCACGGGGCCGATCACCTTGCACGGCTCACACCACGGCGCCCAGAAATCCACCAGCACTGGCACTTGGCGGGATTGATCAATCACGGTTTGCTGAAAGTCGGCGTCCGTGGCTTCCACGGACTGGTGAGACATATCATTTGACATGGGGCGGAGTTCTCACTTAGGGTTTGCAAGCAACGCGATGCCCGGGCGGAAAGCGTAATACCGGTTTATTTTACCGTTCACTCCGATTGTCGGTCAACTCCCCGCCACTGGCCTTTCAGACGAATTGCGAAGCAGCCGCCGTGGCGTGCAGATTCCCGTGGCGCCGAGGCATCAAATCAGCGATCACACATGGATGTAAAAACCTACGCCGTTTCTTTCGATCTGCCAAATGTATCTCCCGATGTAATGGGAATTGATCTAGAGATGGCGAACTCATTTCGTTCCGATCCCAGCGTAATTTGCATGATCGGCATCGAATATTATAATCCGGATTTACGCCAATGCTGCGCATCCATCGCCTCGATCACCAGACGCTCGGATGAGAAAACGCTCGTACTCTGGCTGCTGGAGCAATTGGACCAGTTCCACCAGCGGCGCCCCAACGCAAAACTGCTCAGCTTTTCAGGACTGGACAACGATATCCGCTGGATCAGGGAGCGGCTGGATCGGATGAAGGTCGAGGCGCCCCTGGTGGCTGTCCTTGACGAAATGGATCATGTCGATTTGAAAGTGGAGTTCTACCGCCGCACCCAGAACGACAAGATTTCCCTAAAAAGACTGGAGGAGATATGCGGAATCGAACGACACTCTTCCGTGACCTCGAAGAAGGTGAGTTATATACTCACGGACCTCATTAGAAAGGATCATACCGATGCGGTGATCCCGGAGCGGCTGCATGGATATCTGTTCGAGGACGTGCATCATCTGTTGCTCATTTTCGACCGCTGGCCCGAATTACGCCTGGACAAGCACAACCTGCCCGACGAGGAAGTGCATATGTTCCTGGAGAGCATCATCCGCACGGTCAACAAGTTTATCCAGAATAACCAGAACCGTAATGGCTACCAAAAGGATTTTCGCTCGCTCACAAACTACCTCAACAGCCTGCGCCAAAGGATGAAACAGGTGCAGGCGGATCAGTCCTTCGAAAATTTCTCCCTGCCCGAGCTTCCCGACCTGAAATTAAAGCATCCCGAATTTGAACGCATCCGCAAAAAGCACCGATTCCTGGATGGAATTCAGGTGATTGACGCCGAGACAGGGGCCTACCGCCTGCGCAGGATATTGTTTAAGCCGCAAGGGGCGCTCGCCGTCGTGAGGCACGAAGGAAAGCTGCTCATGATTCGCCGCGCCGAATCCCTAAAACGTGCCGCGGGCTTCTGGGGATTGCCCGGTGGTGAAGTGGAAAAGGGAGAGCCATCCGAAGATTGTGCCGTGCGTGAATTGGGCGAGGAGTTGGGTCTTACCGGCGCCGTGACGCGGGTGCTGGGCACCAGTGCGAGCTTTAACGGGGAATTCGAGCTGACCTGGGTGGAAATCGAAGTGGAAGATATCAAGGGACTCACCCCCAACCGCGAGGAGGTGGGCGATGTGCGCTGGGTGACGCCTGAAGAACTACGCGGCCTGGAACCACTTATTCCAGGAGCCCTGGAGGGCTTCGCCCGCTTCCTAGGTGGGGAGTGGGGTAAGGGACAGCCCGAACCGGATGCGTCAGCCGAGGACTGATGCCGGCCGTTGGCTAATTCTTTGCACCCGCCTCCCGCAGCAAGGCGGCAATTATCTCATTCTTCCTGTTGATTGCTTCCGCAAGCAGCGAACCGCCGTCTCCAAATTGACCGTTGGCGTCCGCTCCGTGTTCCAGCAGCACCTTCACCATATCAGGCTTTTCGCCCAGCACAGCCACGGCCAGCGGCGAATTGCGGTACTGATCCGTGCTGTTGATGCCGGCGCCCCGCTCCAGCAGCAAAGCCACCGTGCCTGCACCTTGGGGAGCCTGCACCGCCCACAGCAGCGCTGTGCTCCCCGTAATGTCCCGCCAGTCCAGCCCGGCCCCGTTGTCCAGCAGAATCCTCACCGTTTCCATGTGCCCCGAGGCGGCGGCGGCCAACAATGAGGTGAAGCCCGCCCATTCCACATGATTCACGTTCGCGCCGTTCGCGAGGAGTTCTTTTACGACAGGGTTACGGCCGTTGATGGCCGCGACCAGCAAAGGTGTGCCCAGGTGGCTGGTCCGGTTTACTTCGGCACCGTGGCTAATCAGCACCCGCACAGTCTCAAGATGGCCCAGCCGCGCCGCCGCGGTGAGAGGCCCCTGATTTCTCTCGTCAAGCGCGTGCAGGTCGGCGCCCTTGCCGAGCAGCGCCGCCACGGTCTCGGCCTCGTTATTGGCGATGGAGGCAAACATCTGCTCCTCCAGCGCGCCTCCCCATGCATGGCCGTACAACAGAATCGCCACCATTGCCCACAGCATCACGCGCATCATCGAGATTTCTCGCTTAAACCGATTTGATCGGATAATCAGACCTCGGGTGGAAAGCAGCCGTCCACTCCGAAATTATTCTAAAAATTATTATGCCCGGCAGGTAAATTTGATGTTGGCCGGCCCCCCACAATGTTCGGCCGCTCACTTCGCCCGGCTCAATCGGTCAATGTAAAGGTCAAGCTCGTGCGGCCGCGTTTCAGACCCAAGGACACGCGCACCTCCCCGATTTCATTTGTGTTCCGGAGATGGGTCCCGCCACAGGGAATAATCCAGTCCTCACAATGCCAATAGCGGAATCCCTCCTTTTCCGGATCGGGCGAAGTCGAAATGGCATGGCCTTCCGCGGTAAATAGATTTAATTGCTGCTCCGCTTCACGCACCTGCTCTTCCATGAGCAACCCCTTCGTTTCGTAGCGGTTGAGTCCGTACTCCGGCTGCAAGTCCGAAGTCTCCGGAAAAGGTATTGAATTTCCGAGCACCCGCTCCACAAAGCAGTGTAGCAGATGGGCGGCGCTGTGCAGGCGCATCTGTCTGTATCGAAACTCCCAGTCCAGAGTCAAGCGGAATAGGCGCGAACCGACCAGGTGCTGATGGGCGCGCTCATTGTCCAGGGCGCTGCCCAGCACATGCAAATTGTCCCGGCTCTCCCGGCGGGTATCCGTCAGCGGAAGATCGGAGGGACAGCCCAGCGCCTCGGCCACCTCCCCGCCCAAATGGAGCAGCCCGCGATCGCCCTTTTGTCCTCCGCCGTGGGGATGATAGATACTGTCGCTGAACAGCAGGTATTGCCCGAAACGCGGGTGCTCACCCAGCGTGTCCACCCAAATTTCCATTTCCCTGCGGTAGGGATTCCGGTGATATTCGGCTTCTCTGTGCTGGGGTAGGCTCATCGTCGGTATTCAGGGAGAAGCGTTCATGATAGTTCGCGGATGGGGAGGGCGGAATTTGCGGTGCGACAGCCCCACCCGAAAATCAAGAGAATTTCAGCAGTTGGTAGCCTTCCTTGCCGTCCTGCACGCTGAAACCCTCCTTGGCGAGCAAATTCCGCAACCGGTCGGATTCCGCGTAATCCTTGGCCTGCCGCGCCGCCCAGCGCTGCTCCGCAATTTCGCGGATGACGTCGGGCACCGCCTCCTGCGCCTCCAGGCGGGAAAAATCGAACAGGTTGAGAGAGAGCAGTCCCTCGGCGAACCCGGCAAGGGCCAGCTTTTTCCCGGCGGGCAGCCTTTCATCCCGCAGGGCCGTCCACAGGGTGGCCAGGGCCCTGGGAGTGTTCAGATCGTCGCATAGGTCCGCAAGCAGGGCGGCTTCCCTGCCGTCTTTGGGCGTTTCCACTGGCGCCTGCGCCTCTTCTGAGGGCGCCTCCGCCGCTCCCGCGGCTTCGCCGCCCACCCCCCGAATGAGCCGCCGCAGTCCCATCAGCGCCGCATCGGCCGCCTTCAGAGCCTGATCGGTAAAATTAAGGTAGTTCCGGTAATGGGCGTTAAGGGCCAGGTAGCGGAAAGCCAGGGGCTCATAGCCCTCGTCGATCAATTGCTGCAAACGAAGCAGATTGCCCTCCGATTTTCCCATGCGCTTGTCCCTGTCTTTGTCCTCGCCCACGATCAGATACTCCCCGTGTAGCCAATAGTTGACGAAGGGCTTCCCCGTGGCCGCCTCGGATTGGGCGATCTCATTGGTGTGGTGCACGGGAATATGGTCCGTGCCTCCGGTATGAATGTCGAAGCGCTCCCCCAGGTACTTCATGGACATGGCCGAACATTCGATGTGCCAGCCTGGAAAACCCTTGCCCCAGGGGCTTTCCCACTCCATCTGCCGCTGCGCATCGGCCGACGAGAACTTCCATAGGGCAAAATCGGTTTTGTTGCGCTTGCCACCCATCTCCACCCGGCTGCCCTCCTGCAAGCCCTCGGCTTTGAGCCTGGCCAGGCGGCCATAGTCCGGAAAGCGGGCGGAATCGAAATAGATCCCGTCCTCGGTGTCATAAGTATAGCCCCCGGCCGCCAGCTTTTCGATCATGGCGATCTGCTCGGGAATATGGCCAGTGGCCCGGGGCAGATCAGGCGGGACGTCGATATTAAGCCGCCGCAGGTCCCGCAGATAGTGTTCGGTGTATTCGGCTGCAATATCCCAGGCCGAGCGCGCCTGCTGCCGCGCCGCCCGCTCCAGCTTGTCCTCGCCTTCATCCGCGTTGGAGGTGAGGTGCCCCACGTCGGTGATGTTGATCACGTGCAACACCTGGTACCCCAGCAGGCGCAGAGTCTTTTTCAGCACGTCCGGGAACACGTAGCTGCGCAAGTTGCCGATATGGGCGTGGGCATACACGGTGGGGCCGCAGGTATAAATGCCCGCCTCGCCGGATTTGATGGGCTGAAAGACTTCCTTCTTCCGGCTCAGGGTATTGAACAGCGTAAGTTCCATGGAATCAATGCAAGGTTGGTCATGGACGGCCAATGCGCGGGCGTCCCTGCTCTTGATTTATCAGGGAACGCCGTGCCTGTCATCCCACGCGGGGCGGGCAGGGGAGAGTTACCCGGCCTTCTTGCCGAGAGCCACCGCCGCACCCTTGCCGCGATAACGCTGCACGGCATCAGCCAGGCCTTTGGCGATGCGCTGGCGGGTGCCACTGTGCAGGATGGCCCGCCGGTCGGCGGGGTTGTTCAGATTGCCCACTTCCACCAGCACGGACGTTGGGACCCGGCTGTAGCGCAGTACGGCGGGCAGGGTGCGTTCGCCGTTGCGGTAGTAGTAGGAGCGCACCGGGCGGCGTCCTCCCACGCGCAGTCCCTGGGCCTTCAGGGCCGTGATGATGTTTTCCCCAAAGCGCTTGCTGGCCCAATGGGAGTCCTTGCCCTGCTTGGCCGTGAAGCGAATGATGGAGGGCACCGCCTCCTTGCGCAGCCGGTAGACCCGGCCCTTGGGCCGGAACTCGGGCACCCGCAGGCGATGGTCCGGGAAGTAGACCATGGAGCCGCGCAGGGACGGCGCCAGGGCATCGCCATGAATACTGATCAGGATAATATTTTCCGGAGCAACCTTGTTGCGGCGGGTGAGGCGCCGCAACAGCGCGTCGATCAGGAACACCCGCATGTTCACGGAGACATCGTTGTTACTGATTATGTAGGGCGGATTGACCTGCACCATTTCCCTGCCCAGGCGGCTCGTGGCCACCGTGCGCACCGGCTTGGCCTGCACGGGATCCCTGACCGTCAGGTGGGTGCGGTAGCCCTTGGCGTTGAGCAGCCCGCTCAGGCGCAGGGCGATGTCATACACCACCTCGTGCTCATAGACGCGGTTCTTGGTGCCCCGCTTGCCATACACCGCGCCGGGGTCTACCCCGCCATGGCCGGGATCGATAATCACATGCACGGGTCCGTAGCGCGGGCTCGGGCGGCGCACGACGGGCGGTGGCGGCGCCTTGTGGCGAGGGGCGGTCTTCTGTGCCAGGTAGTCCTCGCTGATCCATTCGACGGGCATGCGCAAGGGCCGGCCCGCCGGCACGGCGTTTTCCCGCGCGATGCCGTTGAGGCGCATCATGATTGAGGCCATGCGCCTCACTTCATCCGCCCGTTCGCGGTCTGTAAAGCGCAGGATCACCGAGTACAGGGTCTCGTTCTTCTTCAGGGTATAGGTGGCGAATATGCGCCCGGAAGCGCCGTCCTTGAGCAGGCCCAGGGGCGCCCGCAACGCCTTGGGCTGAAAACCCAGGGCGCCGGGAATCCATTTCAAAGGAATCGTGATCACCGTGCCTGCCCGCAGCACGTTGGGATTCTTGAGGCTGTTGAATTGCGCCAGGGCGCGGAAGCGGCGCTTGCTGCCCGTGTAGGCTTCCGTGAGTTGAATCAGGGTTTCCAGGGGATTGGTAACGTGATGGGCCCAGCCCTTCTCCGTCAGCTCATCCTCCGGATAGAGCATGCGCAGGATATTCCCCCGCTGCTCGGGCTTGAGCAGGTTCAAGGGAATGCGCACTGAACGCCCCTTCTGCAAGGGCCGGTTATTGTTGAAAGCAGCGATTTCAAGATAGCGCTCCGGAGCTTCCAGCATGCGGCGGGCAATCTGAATATAACCCTCATTGGGCAGCGGCTTTACGGCGGCAACGATCTGCCCCTGCAGCCAGAAGGCCTTGGGGGCGTTCTCGTCCCCAACACCCAGGGCAGCACCGCTGGCCATTGCAAGGGCGCAGCACAGCAGCAGAACAGAATGGGAGAATTTGCCCACGGGTCAATCCATCCTTGGATACGCGGCCTGCCAAAAGGCCATGCCGCCGGGGCCGGGAAGCGCGCTCGGACGCAGGGTTTCCGGTTCATTCCTAAACCATTGATGTTCTAACGGAATTTCTTGCAGAGGAAAAGGGCAAACTGGATTTTTCTTATCATATCAATCATGTACTCCCTTAAGCATTCCGTCCCGCGCGTCAGCGGCTGGGTCTTGTCAAGATTGGCGGCACGCGGCTATACTCGTGAATTCGTTTACCAAATGCGATCCGCCCAAAACCGCCGCGAGCGCCTTGGCCCATGCATATCCGTCAGCTTTTCCAACCGGGGCGCCCGCTCTTTTCCATTGAACTCTTCCCCCCCAAGACCCCCAAGGGCGTGGAAAACCTGAAGAATCGGCTGCTGCAAATCCGGGATTTTTCACCCGAGTACGTTTCGGTGACCTATGGCGCCGCGGGGGGCACCCGCCATAACACCCTGGAGGTGTGCAGCACCATCAAGAAACTGGGCATGGTGGCCATGGCCCATCTGACTTGTGTGGCCCACTCGCGCGGAGAAATTGATTCCCTATTGTCTGAATTGAAGGCTGCGGGGATCGAGAACATCATGGCCCTGCGCGGCGACCCTCCCAGCGGAGAGAGCGCGTTCCAACCGCCGCCGGACGGTTTCCGCTATGCGGTGGAATTAATCCGCGCCATCGGGAAATCCGACAGCTTCGGCATCGGTGCGGCGGGCTACCCGGAGGGACATGTGGAAGCCCCCAGCTATCAGGTCAACCTGGGCCACCAGATCGAAAAGGTGCGGGCCGGAGCGGAACTGCTGGTCTCCCAATTCTTCCTGGAGAACAGCCATTTCCTGCGCTGGAGGGATGACCTGCGCGCCGCCGGGGTGACCGTGCCCATCGAGGCGGGCATCCTGCCTGCTCTGTCCGCGCAGCAGATCACCCAATTCTGCACCATGTGCGGTGTGGCCATCCCTCCCATCCTGCTGGCCGATCTGGAAAAATGCGGGGAGGACAAGGAGGCCGCCGCGGCTTGCGGTCTGGAATTCGCCCTGCGCCAGATCGAAGACCTGCTCAGGGAAGGGGTGGACGGCATCCATCTCTACGCCCTGAACCGCCTGGAACCCATCGCCGCCGTGGCGCCGTTGGTAAGAGCATAAGGTCACGGGCGGGCTGAACCGCCGCGGCGGCCCCGGCAACCATCCCTTCTTCATCCCCACCAGCGGCTTCCAACGCTCGGTGACAAGAAAAAATGTGAGGGGGTAAGGAAAACATTATCATTCAGTATTATCGCTTTTTTCTGCGGCTTCCCGGATATCCTGGATCACGAACCTAAGATGCTCTGCGTAGAATGAGAAAGGCTGTAATCTGTTTTTCAGGAGGCGGCATGAGCGAATCCAAGTAGACCGATGAGCAGTACGATTTTCACGCCTTGGCGGAGGGGCTGAACCGTTATTTGCGGCTGCGCAGCATTCCCGTCGGCATGAAGCGCTTCAAGACCAGGGAGGAAATGGAGGCCGTGCCCGGCATCCGCCGGCCCCCGGGCAAGCTGGCCACGGACCAGGTGGTGGCCCAGGCCCGGCAGTTGGGCTGGACGGTGGGCATCACCATGGACGATCCGGTGGGGGCGCGGTGGTGGGGCTGCGGCCCAGGGACGCGGAGTAGCGGACGACGAGATGCTGATGGCCCTGCCGCCCTGCTACCTGCCCCAGATGGTGCAGGGTCTGGCG
>JAPUIH010000184.1 GCA_027297205.1 SAR324 cluster bacterium
GTGCCTCTGAGCGTCGATGATGTGTATATTCTCGACTCCAACCTGCCTTATGGCTGGGGTGGCAAGGACTTTGATGCAGTCACCGGTTACCGCACAATGTCCGTGCTCGCGGTACCCATGGTGAATTGGCGTGGCGAAACGATTGGGGTTATCCAGTTAATCAACCGGAAGACCGACCCCAAGATCAAACTTGAAGATCCCGAGACTTGCGTTGAATACATCCAGCCCTTTACGGACCACGATATCGGCATTGCCACTTCAATCGCATCCCAGGCCTCCATTGCAATCCAGAACACCCAGCTCGTGGATTCGATCAAGGGATTGTTTAACGGATTCATCGCCGCCAGTGTGAAAGCCATTGAATCACGTGATCCCACGACGGGGGGTCATTCCCAGCGGGTGGCGGAACTGACGGTTGCATTGGCGGAACAGGTGACCCGCTCCAAGAAGGCGAGGTTCAAGAACATCAACTTTAGTGAGGTGATGTTGGAGGAAATCCGGTACGCTTCGCTGCTGCACGACTTCGGTAAAATTGGCGTGCGGGAGAACGTATTGGTAAAGGCGAAGAAACTGTATCCCTATGAACTGCAAGCGGTTCAGGACCGATTTGAAATTATTCGGCGTACCGTGGATGCAGAATTTCTGGCGAATAAAATCAAGCTGTTGAGCGACAACAAATCTGGCGCCGAACCGAAGAGCCTGGTGGCCCAGACCGACCAGGAACGAGAGCAAGCTCAGGACGAAATTTCAAATTATCTGCAGTTCATTTTGCAATGCAACGAGCCGACTGTGCTGGCGCAGGGTGGATTTGAGCAACTGAACAATATAGCGGAGCAACTTTACAAGAACTGGGAGGGGGAGACAGCTGCATTTTTGAATGACAAAGAGTTGGTGTCCCTGTCGGTGCCACGCGGTTCGCTTAATGAGAATGACCGTAAGGAAATCGAATCCCACGTAACCCATACCTATAAATTCCTCTCGACAATTCCCTGGACTCCGGAACTGAGACGGGTGCCCGAAATCGCCTATGCGCACCATGAAAAACTGGACGGCACCGGATATCCGAACAAGCTGAAATCAGAGGAAATTCCGATCCAGGCAAAAATGATGACCGTTGCGGATATATTTGACGCCCTCACCGCAAGCGACCGGCCGTATAAGAAAGCCATGCCCGCGGAGCGGGCGCTGAATATCCTCCATGAAGAAGCGAAGTCCAGCCACATAGATCCGGACCTGCTGGAAATTTTTATCGACTCCGATACCTACAAGATTGTTCTATAGTGCGCCGCCAGGCACAGACCATTAACCAAGCCCCCCAATACCACTACGGATTGCTGGCGCTGTGCGCGCCTTTGGTTGGCGCTGCATGCCCTGTGAGGTCTCATTTCCGCAGCAATTGTCCGATCAGGTGATCCAGATTTCCCACGTAAGCTTGCATGCCCGTGCCTGGGGCAGTTAATAGTGCGCGTTGCAGCACCACCGAAGGCGTGACTCGAACACCGTCCTCGGCGGCGCGCTGCTGGGCCTCGGCTACCTTGCGTGTAACCCACGCCGCATTTACCTCTTTCGCGTACTTGTCTCCCAAGCCGGATGAGCGAGCCAGATAGTTCACGACGGCTGGATCGTAGATGTTCACGCCCGCTTGAAACGCGGCGTCGAATATCAGATTTTTGATTTCCTCGGTTCGTCCCATGGACTGACCGATGAAGAACAGGCGTAAGGGAGCATCGCTCTGATTTCTGAACAGGATGGGGATATAATTAACTTTAATGCGCTTGCCGTATTTCTTCTTGATGGGTAGGGCCGCTTTGCGGAAATTGTTACAGTGGGGACAAGTGAAGTTTAGATACTCGTCGAACTGCACAACATCCAGGGACTGCTTTTTAGGTACTTTGCCAATGACTTTATAGCGACCCTCAATTTCCGCCGGTTCCGCGGCCAGGGGAATCAGCAGCAATGTGGTGGCAAGTAATAAGCAACTAATAGCGGCCTTCATTCAGCATCTCCTTCGAACGAGCGAACCACACTGTAACGATAGCGCGGGCGGCTGGAATTCATGTTCAATATCAGTGATATACAAGCAGTCTGCCTGGACATCTCAGGCAGCAATACGTCCTATGCGCGGCAGGACGAGATCACCAACCTGGCGTGGTTTCTATTGGACAGTAACTACCAAATCTACCTGTTTTCCTCCAATCAAAAGGAAGATTTGACAGGCGAGAAATTCCAACATCCACGCCTGCAATTTATGCCTCAGCCGATGCCGCCGGTAACCGGCGCCACCCAACTGGAGCCCCTGCTTTTGACCGGCAACACCCTATGGGTAAGCGATAGTCCCGACATGCACAGCTGGTTTGAAGCGCATGATTTGAAATTCGCCTACAGCAGGTCTAACAAAGCCTTTGGATCACGTGGATTGCGAATCGGTTCGCTGGTCGATTTGGTGGCCCTGTTCAACACCAGGGCCCAGGTGTTGCGGGAGGTTGGCGCCGAGATTGTGCGGCGGCGAAACCTTAAGGGCGGCGGGCCCTATCTGGTCGGAGTGGCGGGACCGCCATTAAGTCAATACCAGCAATTCACCGTTGATTTGAAGGGTGTTTTAGAGGCATTGGATTGCCCTGTGGTGGACCTGTTGGAAATGTCTTCTTTGCTTTGGTCCAGCGAAGGACAGGGTGATCCGCTATCGGCACAAGGCCCATGGCGCACGGAAGCGGCGTGCCATTGGTTCAGCGAAGAGATTCTGAGGCCCTTGCACCAAGGAAACCGTGTTTTTTTGGAAACATTGCCCGATGGAATTCCGAGAGATTTTGAGGCGCATCTGCCGCTCTTTCTGAGCGAAGATTCCGTGGTGCTGCTGCTGGGTACAATGATCCTGATACCTGCGATAACAGAAAAACTGGATTCGTCGGTTCTGCTGGAGGTCTCCATCCAGGAAACCACGCGCAGAGTGTACGAAATTCCGGCCAGTGAAACTTTCGACGAAAAATTCCTCACCCAATACTTGGCCCATGAGGGAGGGCGATACAAAAGTTATATGGAAGCGCACAAGGTAAAGCAGAACGCCACGTTGCGGGTAAATGCGGAGCGGCCCCACGCTCTAGTCCTGAGCCATGTATCCCCTGACTGAAGGAGACCTCATTCCCTGCAAAAACAACTCTATCAGCACCTTATCAGACGCGCGGAGAGTGACAGCTTCTCCGCTCTCGGGGTGCGGAAAGGTAAGCTCGCTGGAATGCAGCAAGTGACGCGCATCTGATTTACGCTCATCCCGATTCACCCACTCCAGGAATTCCGCTTCTGAGGCTCCATACAGCTTGTCTCCTGCCACAGGATGTCCGAGAAACGACGCGTGAGCACGCACTTGATGGGTCCGTCCGGTGATGGGTACAGCGTGGACAAGGCTGGCACCGGGCAGTATGCATTTCAGTTCGAAGCGCGTGCGGCTTTCCCTCCCCAGCGGATGTACGGCCTGTTTGATGCGAATCGCGCCTCCCGTGGCGTCCCGCAAGGGTGCGGAAACATAGACCTGCCGCACTTTGAGATGTCCCATTAGAACAGCCGAGTAGCGCTTCCGCACCCTTCCCTGCTGAAACGCGAATCCGAGAGTGCGCGCCGCCTCTTTGGTCTTGGCCAGCAGGTTCACGCCACTGGTTTCGCGATCCAGGCGATGCACCGCATGCAGCCAGGGCAGTGCCATCTCTCCCTTAACCACGTGCACCAGACAGTTCTTCCAGTACTTCCCGGAGGGGCTGGTGGGTATGTTGCCGGATTTGGACACCGCCAGCAGATGCGCATCTTCGTACAAAACTTCAAATCTGCGATCTATTTCCGGTTCGGGAAAGGGCGGAGTTTCATAGACGATCTTATGGCGGGTTTCCAGGATATGCCGCGGGGATACTTTCCTCCCGTTGACCTTTACAAATCCCTTCCCCACCAGCCCCTCCCATTCCTCCCGCGTGTGATAGCGGAAACGGCGCTCGAGAAAAGCGCACAGCTCTTCCACCTCTCCCTGCCGTACGTATTGGAATGAAAGCTTTGCCATGCCGCGGATTCCATCCGAATAGTCTGCCACTATCTTTTATGAATTCAATTTTGCCGGTATATTTTATAACATGAAACTGTGGCAGGAGGCCCAACCGCGCCCAGGGACGGCGTAAAATTTCATGTCCTACCGCAATATTCCTTCCGCCGGCCGCGATCCGGACACTGCCGGGCTGCAAGCCCATCGCGCAAGATGCACCGTGGCGCGGCAACTGAAAGGTGTACTCGATGCCAGGAACAATTCTGCTGATCGATGAGGAAGGGGCACCAAAAACATTGCTGGCAATGTTGGCAGGTGGAGGGTTCCAATGCCTTTACGCGCGGGGCCCCATCAAAGTGCGTGAACTGCTGGAAACCCGGCCTATCGATCTGATCATATGGAAAGAGCAGCGCCGTAACGCGGCTCTTGTTCAGGACCTTGCTCGTGAATGGCAACGCTTTCCCGGCATCCGCGTGGTTCATCTCTATCGCCGGGGCATGCCGGCCCTGCCAAAGGGCGTCCGGCTCCACGACTCCCTTCCCTTGGATTCCCCGCAGTTGCTGAATCATTTGGCCGAGTTGATGCTACCAGCGCTGGATCAGCCCCAACCTGCAATCATCCGTGGAACGGAACTCGCTTTTCGAAATGTTATCTCTAAACTGGCGGGACGGTTTCGCCGTACCCCATTGCACAATGATCTCCCCGACGCCTCCAGCGATTTCCACTCCTTCAATACCGCCCTCAATCCCACGGAGCGGCAACTGCTATTTCAAAATTCCGGCACCACACCGGCCACGGCCCGCTTCTCATTAATACGGGCTCCCTTCGGCTGGATGACGGGACGGTTGCGCCGCCTCAGGGGCGGCATGCCATGATTTCGGTTGTTTTGCGACACCCAATTTCCAGCTTAACGAATCATCGTGG
>JAPUIH010000185.1 GCA_027297205.1 SAR324 cluster bacterium
AGCCTGGTGCGGCGGCAGTGAGGGCGCAGCAACGTGCCCTGGAATAATCTAATGAGGAGGATGGGGTTCGTCCCCCGGCTTGAGGGCCGGGGGCGTGAGCGGTGCTCAGGCGTCGCTGCGCTGCAGATTGACGCTCTCGTCCGAATCCTGCCCGGACTTCTTCTCTTTTATCTCGTTCAGGACCGCCTGCATTTTGTCTAGATCGGCTTCGGTGATTTTCAGTTCCAGATCGGGTTTCATGGTTTCCTCTCCAGTTGGGTTCTGGCCGCTCCATATCTCGTGGAGCGCGGTACACCGGAAAGGAATGCAAGAGTCGTGAAATTTGCCCAATAATTTGTGGAAATACTGTGCGTGCGGCCGGTGAACATCCTGCCTATTATTTGGCGCCTGATTCCCGCTTTTTCACCAGATAGACATGCTCCCCCTCCAGCACCAACTCGTCCCGTTGATTGTGCAGGGTGGTGCGCATCTTGAGGATTCCCGTGCTGTTCTTGGGGATAAGTTCAGAGACGGTGAGCAGGGGAGACAGGGTGTCTCCCACATACACCGGCGCCAGAAAGCGTGAAGACTGCTCCAGGAAGGCGATCATGCATTCATGCACCTGCGCGGCCAATTCCGAGGCGCCCAGCGCGGTCTGGGCCACGTTGAGCAGGCCGTGGCTGAGCCGTTCCGGATATCCGCGCTTGCGGCAATATTCGATGTCGTAGTGGATAGGGTGGTTGTCCCCGGTCAGCCCCACGAAGGCCACGAAATGAGCATCACTGATGGTCTTGGACGGGCTGGCAAAGCTATCTCCCACGTTGAAATCCTCGAAATACAGTTGCCGCATGCTCCGGTTCCCTGATTCTAGCGAAGTGCCGCCCCGGCATGATCTTGCCGCGGTCCGTTCGCCTTGATGTACAAGTGCGCGGAGGCGATCAGCCCCTCCGCCGCCACGGCCAGCCGTGTGCCCCGCCGCGGAGGCGGGGCGGGAAGGCTCAGGAGATGCGGTCGCAATTGCGGGACAGCAGGGGATGCCTACGCATCTGCTCCTTGACAGCGGCCAGCAACTCACGGGGTTTCATTTCGGCGGCGGAAAACAGGCTTGTGTAATTTGCCTGGGCCATGCGCCCGAACTCGCCATAGACCTCGCTCCCGCAGCCCAGCAGACTGGCCAGTCCGTCCACGTAGCGTCCTTGGCCCTGGGCAAGTTCCTGGGCGATGTTGTCCATGTGCAGTGCCACAAAGAAGCGCTGTTCCACCTCCCTGCGTAATATTCCGCTGTTGGAACAGCCGGAAGTGCCGGAAGTGATGGCGAAGGTCTGAGTCGGCAAAAACGTGGCGTTGGTGCTCGCCCCCAGGGATTGCCGCAAGGTGCCCTTGCTTTTTTGCACCACCACGGGCCCCGGCCCGCAATTCGCAAAGGCGCTGCTTGCATAGATCATAGAAATCACGGCCAGCACCACGGTGGCCATCAATAGCATCTTTCTTTCCATGGCATCCTCCCCTTGTTGCGTGTTTTTCTTTCCGCTGATTCGCTCTCCACCAAAACTAGCCGATTGGCCGGACGCACGCAATGCCGGAAACTCGCTTGCCGCCGGTGTGGAACGCCCGGAGGCGCGCCGCTATTGCACGGAAAACAGGTGGTGGGAAGCAGGTGGCGGGAGGCAGGGGCTATTTATAGGGGTCCGCCGCGTCGCGCAGGCCGTCGCCCAGAAAGTTGAAGGCCAGCACCACCAGCACTATCGGGGACATGGTGTAGAGCAGCCAGGGATAAAGCGCCACCGCGTTCATGTCCTGCGCCTCGTTGAGCAGCACACCCCAGCTTGTAATGGGAGGCCGCATGCCCAAACCCAAAAAGGAAAGCGCCGTCTCCCCGAGAATCATGGAAGGCACGGCCAGGGTGGCCGAAACGATGAGGTGGCTGAGGAAATTCGGAACGAGATGCCGGAAGATAATGCGCCCTGGCCTTGCACCCATCAACATGGCGGCCGTGGCGTAGTCCTCCTCGCGCAAGGCAAGCAGCTTGGAGCGCACCGCCCGCGCCAGCCCCGTCCAGTCCATCAGGCCGAGAATGATGGTGATGCCGAAATAGATCAGGATCGGGTCCCAGTTGACCGGCAGCGCGGCCGAGAGCGCCATCCACAGGGGCAGGGCGGGAAAGGAGCGGATGATCTCGATAATCCGCTGTACGATGCTGTCCACCCAGCCGCCGTAGTAGCCGGCCAGGCCGCCGATGACTACCCCCAGCAGAAAACTGATGGTGATACCGATCAGCCCCACCGTGAGGGAAATTCGGGTGCCGTAAACGATACGCGAGAAGATGTCGCGGCCCAGGCGGTCCGTGCCCAGCAGAAAGAGCGTGCCGTCTTCCGTGGGGCAGACGAAATGAAAGCTGCCCTCGATCTCGCCCCAGAATTTGTACTGATCTCCCAGGCAGAAGAAGCGCAGGGGGTATACCTTTTCCGGGCTGGGGGTATAAACCCGCTCCAGGTTATCCATTTTCAGCAGGTAGTCCGTGCCGTAGACAAAGGGCCCAATAAATTTGCCATCGTGGAACAGATGCACGTCCTGCGGCGGGGCGTAAATGAAATCCGTGTTCCGCGTGTGCAGGTTGTAGGGGGCGACAAACTCACTGATGATTACGCTGAAGTACATCAGCAGCAAAAACGCCCCGGAAATGACGGCCAGCCGGTGATTGCTGAGCTTCCACCACATCAGCAGCCACTGGGAGGCGGTAAAATAGCGCTCCTGCTCCGGGGTCAGCACCTCGACGGCGTTGGGATCGAAAGGATCGCTGGAAGTGAAATGGGGCAGGGTGTCCGCTGCCCTTGCGCCACGCTTTCCTGCCGCCGGGCGGCGCTTGGGTTTGGCGGGTGCTTTCCTACGGCGTGGCGCCTCGCTCATCGCGTAACACCTCCCTCAAGGCGAATCCTGGGATCCAGGGCCATCAGCGCCAGGTCCGAGAGGAAAACGCCGACCACGGTCAACAGCGCCAGATACATCAGGAACGACCCGGCCAGATACATATCCTGGCTTTGCAGGGCGCGCAGCATCATGGGACCGGTGGTGGGCAGGGATAGCACGACGGCCACGATGGCGGAGCCGGAGATTACCTGGGGCAACAGGTTGCCGATGTCGGCGATGAACGGATTGAGCGACATGCGCAAGGGATACTTCACCAGCACCTTGAAGGGGTGCAGACCCTTGGCCCGCGCGGTGATGACGTACTGCTTGCCCAACTCGTCCAACAGGTTGGCCCTCAGGCGGCGAATCATGCCGGCGGTGTTGGACGTGCCGATCACCACCACGGGCACCCACAAATGCTCCAGCACCGAAAGTATCTTGCCCCAGGACCAGGGCAGATCAAGATATCTCGGGTCCATCAACCCGCCAATGGATGTGCCGAAGTAGACGTTGGCGAAATACAGCAGGATCAGCGCCAGCAGGAAATTCGGTGTGGCCAGCCCCAGGAATCCCAGGAAGGTCAGGCCGTGGTCGCCCCAGCTGTACTGGTGGGTGGCGGAGTAAACCCCGATCGGAAACGATACAATCCAGGTGAAGATAATGGTGGCGAAGGAGATCACGAAACTGAGGAACACCCTGTCTCCCACCACAGTGGTGACGGGCAGGTCATATTCGAAGGAATGCCCGAAGTCGCCCTTAAACATCCCGAACAGCCAGGTCAGGTACTGCTCGTGAAAGGGTCGGTCAAATCCGTACTGCTGGCGCAGGAAAGCCAGCTTTTCCTCGTTGACACTTTCTCCCTGGGCCTGCAACTCGTTCACATAGGTGGTCAGGTAGTCACCCGGAGGGAGCTGGATGATCACAAAAGTGATTAGGCTGATCGCGAGCAGGTTCGGGATCATCACCAGCAGTCTGTGCAGGGTGTAGCGGAACACGGATGCCTTATCTTTCCTTTTTCACGTCGACGTTAGATTTGCCCAGCCGCTTGAACCAGAAAGTATCGGGCCGGTAAATACCAAAGAAGGAGCCGGGGTCCCAGTTGTAGACGCCGGTTTCGGGCACGTTGGCCATGTTGTCGCTCACCACCACCGGCTGAAACATGCCGCTGACTAGGCCCAGCGTGAACAGCTGATCCGCGTGTATTTCCAGCATGCGCTTCCAGATTTCTGTCCGTTGGATAGAGGAAGTCGCAGTCTGCCACGCCATGTACAATTCCAGCAGTTCCCGGGCAAGTGCCATGTCCGGCGGCTGGCCTGTCCGTCCTTTGGTCTGGTAATACCTGCCCCATTTGGGCCATTGCAATGTAATCTGCGCCACCGGCGCCAGTTCCCAGGGGTCCGATTCGGGGGTGGCCATTCCATTTTCCAGGCCGTACCAGATGCTCATCTGGGTATCGCCAGAGAAGATGCGGCGCCGGAACACCTCCCGTTGGGAGGGTTTTACGAATATCTTGATGCCCGCTTTCAACCAACTGTCTCCTATCAATTCCAGCACGTCGGTCTGCAAGGTGCGCTCGCCCGCCGTTTCCACGATAATTTCCATCGCCCTGCCGTCAGGCAGCAGCCGCACGCCGTCCCTGCGCCGTTCGGTCAACCCCAGCTCGTCCAGCAGGCGGTTGGCGTGCTTGAGGTCAAACTTGGTCCAGTTGGTGCGGAAGCGATCCTCGTAGAGCGGAGAGTCGGGTTGGACGGTGTTGTTGCCCTCCAAGGTCAGGCCGTAGAAGAGCACTTGGTTGATTTCGTGCCGGTTGATGGCCATGGACAAAGCCCGGCGAAAGCGCACGTCCCGAAACAGCTTTCGCCATTGGGGATCGTTCACGTTGAGATTGGGGTACAGGGCCAGGTGCGCGCCTCGGGCTTCCTTCCATAAGCGCACCTGAAACTTGTTCCGCTTCTCGCCCATCTTGAGAAAGGTGTAGTCGTTGAAGTCCAGGCCCCGCGCCTGCAGGTCGGTTTCCCCCGCGCCGGATTTGGCCGCGATCAGCCGGGAATCGGTGACGGAGATGATCAACCGGTCAATATAAGGCAGCTGATTTCCCCGGCTGTCCACCCGGTGGTAGTACGGATTGCGCACACCCAGGAAACGAGTGGCGGGCTGGGGGGTGCGGTTTATCCAAGGCTGCAGGGTGGGCAGGAGCGGATTGCGGAAATCGTCTATTTTGTGATGCAGCGCCGCCCAGTTGGGTTTCCTGTACTGCTTGGTGAGCCGCTCCAGGTCTTCCTTGCTGGTGTACCTGGCATGAAAGTTTTTCAAGTAGTGGGAGGGCAGAAAAATCTCCAGCGGCAGCGGTCTGGCCAGGGCATGCAGAAAATAGGGATTCGGTGCATGCCAGCTGTAGCGCACTTTGGTTTTGCTCAGCACTTCGAATTCAGGCGGCTTGCCTTCCACGAGCAGAATACGTGGCATGCCCGCCGGATAGAGCGCGCGGTTGTTGGCCACATCCTCCCAGTAGTAGCGGAAATTCTCGCTGGTGAAGGGCGCACCGTCGGACCAGCGGTGGCCTTCGCGCAGGGTCAAGGTAAAAATGCGCCCCTCACGCATCTCGAATTTCTTCAACAGGTCCGGCCCCAGATTGTAATACCGGTCATAGGCGATCAGCCGGGCATAGCCATAAACCAGCATCATCCGCACATCCTTGGCCCGGTAAACCAGCATGCGCCATTCGCCGCCGTAACGGCCCAGGGTTCCGCCGTACTTTTGAATCTCCGCGATGGAGGGCTCCCGGGGCAGCCGGGATTGCACCGGCGGCAGGGTGCGCGCCTTGACCTGAGCGGCCAGGCTGGGCGGTTCCACGTAGGGCGTCTTTTCAGCGCCCTGGCCCGGCTGGACGCCCAGCAGCAGCCCTTGCGCCAGCAACGCGGCAAAGAATATGGAGAATAGTCTGGTCACCGGCTAGCCCCCGCCGGTGGTAATACGGACATGATGCCCGGCCGACACTTCGCGCATGGCGGATCCCATCCCGGCCTCCAGCCGGAAAGGCTCCGGCCAAGTGGCGGGGTCCGACGCACCTTCCAAGGCAATGGCGCTGAAGTCCAGGTTCTGCTTCAGATCTGGCTCCGGAACGGCGGAAAGCAGGGCCTGGGTGTAGGGATGCCGCGGATTGCTGAACAGGTCGTCCCTGGAGGCTGATTCCACGATGTGGCCCGCGCACATTACCACCACCCGCTCGGCAACATAATGCACCACGGCCAAGTTGTGGGACACGAATAGCATGGTCAATCCCAGCTCTTGCTGCAGGTCCTTGAGCAGATTGAGCACCTGGGCCTGCACCGAAACGTCCAGGGCGGAAACCGGCTCGTCGCATATCAACAGGTCCGGGTGCAACGCCAGGGCGCGCGCGATCCCGATGCGCTGGCGCTGGCCTCCGGAAAAACTGTGCGGATAGCGGCTCAGATGGCGCACTTCCAGCCCCACCAATTCCATCAGCGTCCGCACGCGTTCCATGCGCTCCGCCTTGTTCCCGATGCCGTGAATAACCAGAGGCTCCCCGATGATCTCGCTGACGGGCATGCGTGGGTTGAGGGAATGAAAGGGGTCCTGAAAAATATATTGGATGCACCGCCGGTGTTGCAGCAATTTCTGCCCAGTCAACTCCAGCAGGTTGATGGGCTCGCCGCCGCCATGCCACCAGATTTCTCCTGAATCGGCGCTGAGGGCCCTCAGGATCAGCTTGCAGGTGGTGGATTTGCCGCTGCCGCTTTCGCCCACCAGACCAACGCACTCCCCGCGCTTGATGTGGAAACTGACATCGTCGACGGCTTTGTGAAAGCCGGCGGTTTTTTTGAACAGCCAGCCTTCGCTGCGCAGGGCGAAACTCTTGCACACATTGCGCACATCCAAAATCGTTCCCTTGCCGCTGGTTTTGCCGGCCGTGGTGCGCTCCAAATTTTTCAGGTGCCGCTTGTCCAGCTTGATATCCCGGATAGGTGTGAGCCGCTCGTCGCTGGCCATGGAGTAGCGGGGCACGGCCCGTAGCAACGCCCGCAGATAGTCGTGCTGCGCATCGCCGAAAATATTCTCCACGGAGCCCGATTCCATCAGTTTGCCGCGGTAGATCACCACCACTTCCTCCGCCAGGTTCGCCACCACTCCCAAATCGTGGGTGATCATCAGAATGGCCATCCCCAGTTCCGCCTGCAAGTCCTTCATCAACTTTAGAATTTGGGCCTGGATGGTCACGTCCAGCGCCGTGGTGGGCTCGTCCGCGATCAACAGACCGGGCCGGCAGACCAGGGCCATGGCGATCATGGCCCGCTGCCGCAATCCACCGGAAAGCTCGAAGGGGTAGATTCTGTGGGCCTTCTTCGGATTGGGGAAGGCGATCAGGTGAAACATCTCCTCCATAATCTCCAGGGCCTCGGCGCGGGATTTCTTCTTGTGCAGATAGAGCACCTCGGAAATTTGATCGCCGATGGTGTGGAGCGGGGAGAGGGAGCTCATCGGCTCCTGGAAAATGATGGAGATGCGGCTGCCACGCAATTTGCGCATGGCAACTCCATCGGGCGGCAGCTTCGCGATATCGATGGGGTTCCCCGGTGTCTCCGGATCGTCGAAGAGAATTTCTCCGCCGGTGATGGACGCCGTGCGCGGCAGGATGCCCATCACCGCCTGGGAGATTACGGATTTTCCCGACCCGGACTCCCCCACCAGGGCGACGGTGGAGCCTGCGGCGATTCGCAAGGAAACCCCATCCACCGCCTTGACTACCCCTTCCGGCAGGTTGAACTCCACCTTGAGATTGTTGATGCGCAGCAAGTCAGACACGAATTACGACACTTCGTTGGAGTTTTCAGACGTCCCACTAATTTGAAACGGATTTACCGGCCTACATATACACAATCTTTCAAAAAAATAAATCGCCGCTTTGCGCCATGGAATTCCTCCGCATAGCCAGGGCTAATTCGCGCTGCCCGGGGGACTGGGAAATCGCGCCATCTCGCGGATCAAAGCGGCACTTGCCGCCGCGCCATTCATGTCCACCCGCAGCCTCCCGGCGGGGGGGCGCGCAAAGGCTTCGTCCACGGCTTCCGCCAGGCGCGCGGGGCCCAGTTCCTCCCAGGGCAGCATTACCACGGCCCCTCGCTCGCTGAGCAACTGGGCGCGCAGGGCCTGCTCGCTGTCCCGCCCGCCGGTGTAGGGCGCTAGCACCGGCCGCACGCCGGCCCGCAGAACCTCCATGGTGGTATTGTACCCACCCTGGCTGATGCACAGTTCCGCATGCCGCAGCAACGCGGTGAAGTCCGGCCGGAAGCGCTCTACCGTGACGCCGGCCGGGGCCTGCTGCTCGTAACGGCGCAGTTGTTCCATGGGAAGTTGCAAGCTGGCCAGGATGCGCCAGGGCCGTCCGCTCAGGGCGGTGAGCGGCCTGGCCGCCAGGGCGGCTTCCAGCAGGTGCCGCCCCCCCTCCCGCGAGCCGGTGGAAACCAGCACTTCCTTTTCTCCACCCCTCGCGCCGGGCGGGGGCGGGGCCTCGCCCACCACGTACCCGGTATGATACAGCTTGCCGGCAATACGCTCCGCCAGGGGAAAGGTCCGTGCGAAGGGGATCAGGCCGGGGTCTCCGTGCACGAGCACCCTGTCGAAGTGATCCTCGGCGAGTTCAGCCATCTCCCGGTAACGTTCCGGATCGCGGGCCTGCACCAGGATGTCCCGCACCGAGGATACGAGCCATGGCCTGGGCTGGGCCGCCCGCACCGCCTCCAGCAGCGGCAGCAGCTCGAATCGCATCTGCCTGCGGCCAAAGGGAAACATTTCCGTGACGAGCACCCGTGGCCGTATACGCTGGAACGCTGCCAGCAACGCCTCGCGGCGCATGGCCCGCCAGGGCTCATCCACGGGACTGCCATTTTCCTTGAGCAGTGCGGAGAAGGACTCGTCCGCGGCCCGAACGGAAGGAAGCTGCACGAACGTCAGCCCGTCGGTATTCAGGCCCGGCACGGGCAGCCCACCGGAGACCAGGGTCACCTCCAGGTCCAGCTCGCGCAGGGCGTGGGCGATACGGACTGTCCGGTGCAAGTGCCCCACGCCCAGTAAATGTTGCACGTAGAGCATGACTGGGAGCTTCACCGCCACATCTCCGTGGGCATAGCGTGCACAATCATGGGTGCTCCCGGGGTTAGGACGGCATTGAGGATACCGAATCGCCGAATTTTTCCGCCAGGACTTCCATGCCCTGCTCAAAGGCGAACTCCCGCCGCAGGCGCCGCTCTCCGGCCTGGCCCATCCGTTCACGCCGCGCCGGATCGCGGATCAGGCTCAGCAGCGCTTGCGCCAGGGCCTCCGGATCGCCCGGGGGTACGAGCAGACCCTGGCCTCCGTGGGCGATGAACTCCTGGATCGCGGGCAAGGCGGTCGAGACCACGGGCAGGCGCTGGGACTGGGCCTCCAGCAGAACATTGGGCAGCCCGTCCCGGTCGCCGTCCCCCGCGATCTTGCAAGCCAGGGCAAAAATATGCGCCTGGCGGTAGTTTTCCAGCACGATTTCCGGTGGCTGCGGCCCGAGCCAACTGATGCGGTGCTCCAGGCCCATCCGTGCCGCAAGTTTCTTGATCCTGCCGAGCATAATTCCCCCGCCGATATGGATGAAGCGCCAATGCACCGATGCGGGCAGCAGGGCCAGGGCGCGCAGCAGGTCCCCATATCCTTTCTTCTCCACCGCGCGCCCCACCGAGAGCAGGACGACGGGCGCCTCCGGATGGTTCCCGACGGGAGCACCGCGGGCGGGCGCGGTCGGAAACCGCTCCAACTGCAATCCATGATAGACGCGCAGCACCCGGCCGGGAGGGGCCAGGCCCTGCAGGTAGTCCCGGCTCATATCCGTGCAGGTCACCGCCCAGCGGCAACTGGACAACTTTT
>JAPUIH010000186.1 GCA_027297205.1 SAR324 cluster bacterium
GAGCCACTTTCCGCCCTGGACCCGCCCATCCGCGAGGGGCTGCAGCGGGAACTGGCCGCCCTGAAGGGCGAATTGTCCATCCCGGTGGTGCTGGTGACTCACGACTTTCACGAGGCCCAACTATTGGGAGACCGGATGATCGTGCTCGATCAAGGCAGGGTGGTCGAAGCAGGGGCCAAGGAGGATATCTTTGCCCGGCCGCGGCGCCACGAGACCGCCAGCTTTCTGGGGGTGGAGAACGTGATGGCCGGGCGGGTGCAGGGCGTCACCCGAGGTGGCGTCACGGTGGAGGTGGGCGGGCTGACTTTCCGCGCCAGGCCAGGCGGGCGCTTCGCAGCCGGGGACAAGGTGTACTGCTGCGTGCGGGCGCAAGACGTGAGGTTGGTGGTGGACAAGAAACGCAGGCCCAACAGCATCGGAACCGCCGTCTCCCACATTGGCCCCCGGGAGGGCACGAACCGTGTGTTGCTTGAACCGCCAAAGAAAGGTGCGCCGCAGCTGGTGATCTGGCTGGACGACTATGTGCTCGGACGCTATGGCATCCACGTGGGCAGCCGGGTCAACGTGTGGCTGCCGCCGGAAAGGATCATGCTCTGTGAGTGACTGTGGCCAGCCGGCGCAAGGAAAGCGCACAGGCACGGAAACCATACCTTCGGCGGGGCTTGGCCCCGTAGGGAGAAGGATGAATGTCTCCGCGCCCATGCGCTCGCTCAGGATTTCTTACGCGCCTGCTTGCGGGGCTTTTTAGCCGGAAGAACCAGATATTCCTCGTAGAACTTCGATAGCGCGTCCTTCAGCTTCGGTTCAATGTATTCGAAGTTTATACCGCCCCGGTCCGTGATTTCCCAAAACTTCTGCTTGGTAACGTTGAGCAGTGCGGTTTTTATGTTCTCCAGCCACGCCGGGGATTCCCGCCGCAGACTATCGCTGATTCGCTGCAGGTGATCCGAGGATTTGCCCTGAGCCATCAGGTGGGCGGCCAGGATCACGTGCGCCTTGCGCACGCCCTCGTGGGCGAAGGCAATGTCGTGAAGGTCGGGGGACTCGCCGATCGACAGGAAATCCTCCAGCATGCGGTCCATGGGAGAGACGTTGAGGGCATAGCCGTGGCGGAGCAGTATTCCGATGTCCATGGCCGCGGCCACTTTCAGAAAGGGCATCCCGACGCGCATGGCCTGCTGACCGTAGTAGTTGATGAATCCGGCGATTTCCTCGCCCAGTTGCAATTGCTTGGGCAGGAGGTATTCGGCCAGGCGGCGGTACTGGTATAGCAGGCTGAAAACTGCCCGCACATTGTTGTCGTTGATGGACCGCCTTAGGAAGGTGTTGAAGTATTCCACACACAGATAGGCGGCTTCCGCGTCCTCGTTCTCAATCGCGGTAATGCAAAGTTCCCGTGTATTGGCGCCGATCGCGCTGTTCGCATCGGGCATGGTGCGCAGGGCCAGGCCGAATATCAATTCCATGTCCATGAATCCACGGGCTTCCACCCACAACCGCCGTTCGGCAATTTCATCGAAAAATTCGGAGGAAATGGCAATAAATTGGGAAGGATTGGGCCTGAACCAGGCTTCCTTGAGCCGTGTCTTGTTCTTCGTGTAATTGCGCAGGATGGCGCTGAGCGTGTTGATGCTCATCAGGGCCACGTTGCGGTCCATCTGGGTCACGGCGCTCAGGGCAATGTCGGTCACCTGTTCCAGGCCGTTGGCCACCAGTGACTTCTGTTTTTCCAGGGCGATGCCGTCGACCATCTTCACGGATGCGTCCACCATGCGCGCCAGATTGGCCTCGATGGTCTCGATTATGTTCGAGGGTGTGAGGAATTTAAACACATAGCGGAAGTAGGGAATGAGCAGGGTCAGCAGCACCGTTGTGATGATCATCAACAGCAGTTTGCCGTAGACGGGCACGTAGTCGGTGCGGCTGGAATAAATGATCCAGATACAGAATACGGTGGCGAAGACCATACCCAGGAAGGTCAGGGCGTTCACGCGGTCGGCCAGGAACAAATCCACCAATTTGGGGGTGTAACGCTGGGCGGCCAGTTGCACCACGATCGCAACCACGGTCAGGGTAAGGCCCAACACACCGATCAATACTTCCGCCAGGTTGCCGACATCGTCCAATGTAGAAGTGGCATCACTGAGAAGCAGGGTGCTCCAAAAACCCGGCAGCCGCGGGCCTGCCTCGAAATCCAGCAGACTTGTCCCCAGAAAGGTCAGGGAACTGACCATGACAATCAGGGCAAACGGCAGCAGCCACTCCCGGGACGAGGCCAGGCGGGACTTGTTGTTAACGTGAAATCGGTCGAATTGAGACTGACCTTCCATGGTTTGGCAGGCTCCATGCGGCTCGGTACAGGCCTTGGGGACTGATGCGCGGACCGCCACTTCCTAATTGTGAACTACCATGCCCGGCCCAACGGGGGCGCGTATGCACGGTCAAACATCCTTGTTTGATTGCTGTAATGCAAAGGCCCGGCCACACAGGTGTCCGATCTCATGCAAAATCAGAGACCTAGCCGCCGGGTTGCGGATAGGCCAGCCGGAAGGCGAGCTTGAAGTCCAGCCAACAGGTTTGGATGGCGGCTTGGTTACGCAGCAGGTAGGAGGGGTGAAAAGTGGGCAGCACCTGCCAGTTGCCATAGGAAAATGTCCGGCCGCGCTCCCTGGTAATGCCCGCCGCGTTGGGCCGCAGCACCTTGAGCGGCACATTGCCCAAGGTGACGATCAGTTTCGGATCGAGCAGTTCGATCTGCTGTTGCAGGATCGGCCTGCACGCGGCGATTTCCTCGGGCTGAGGGTTGCGGTTGCCCGGCGGCCGGCACTTGACCACGTTGGTGATGTAAACGTCATCCCGGGTGAGACCAAGCGCCTGGATCATACCCGTCAGCAGTGCCCCCGCCCGGCCCACGAAGGGCAGGCCCTGCTGATCCTCTTCCGCGCCGGGGCCTTCGCCGATGAACATGATCGCCGAGCGCTCGTGGCCTGCGCCAAACACCAGGCAGTTGCGGCCGCCCGCCAGGGCGCAGGCCATGCAGGCTCCGTACTCCGCGGACAATTCGTCCAGGGATGCGGCGCCTCCCGAAGCCACGCGCGGGGGCCTGCTCAGATCCTCCTCCGGCGGCGGCGCCGGCTCCGGGGGGGGCTGGCCGGTTACAACGGCGGTCCCACCCTTCAGTCGCGCCGCGAGTTGCGCGGCCCTGCCCCGGCTCTCCGTGCCCGTGGCGGCCGCGGGGACGGGGCTTGCCTGGCTCAGTTGCCTGGCCAGGGCCTGGTCTGGGGCCAGATTTAGGTAGCCCACCCCCTGCCGTTCCAGGGATGCCAATTGCGCTTCCAGTTGCTCCAGGATTTCCCGCCAGTCCATCCGCTTCCCTGCTCCGCGGGGTTCGGAAATTTGGTATATCTGCCCGAGTTATGGCATATTGGCCGCCCGATTGATAGGAGACACGATTCGCCCCTGGGAGCGGCCCACCCCCGGCTGCGTCGGAGATACCGCCCATGAAATTCGACCTGGTGATCTGCGATGCGGAGGTGCTGGACGGCACTGGCGCCGAGGCCTTCCGGGCCGACGTGGGCATCAGCGGCGGGCGGATCGCCCAAGTGGGAAAACTCAGCCGGAATCAAGCGCGGGACAGCATATCCGGCGAGGGCAGGCTGGTCTGCCCGGGATTCATCGACATTCACACCCACGATGACTTCAATCTGCCCCTCAACCCCCTGGCGCACGGCAAAACCCGGCAGGGCGTAACCACGGTGGTGACGGGCAACTGTGGCTTTTCGCCCGCTCCCGTGGTGCCCGAGCGGCTTGGCTTGCTGCGGGAGGTGTGCTCCTTCCTGGACACGGGCATCAGCTATGGCTGGTCCTCCTTTGGGGAATATCTGCACAGCCTCCCGGCCAGCGCGGTCAATATCGTGCCCCTGGTGGGCCACGTCACCGTGCGTTGCGGCGCCATGGGCGTGGAGGAGCGAGCGCCCAAGCCCGCCGAACTGAAAGTCATGCAGGCCATGGTCGCGGAAGCCATGGAAGCCGGGGCCCACGGCCTCTCCACCGGGCTGATCTATCCCCCCTCCTGCTACGGGAACACCAGGGAGATAACCGCCTTGGCGAAGGTGGCCGCGCAGTACGGAGGCGGCTACTTCACCCATATGCGCGACGAGGGGGCGGGCGTGCTGAAATCCATTGACGAGGCGGTATCCATCGGCAAGGGTTCCGGGGCCTACGTGCAGATTTCCCACCTCAAAGTGACCAATCCCGGCAACTGGGGGCGGGCCGGGGAACTGTTGCGGCGTATCGACAGAGCCCGCGCGAAGGGCGTCGCGGTCACCTGTGATCAGTATCCCTACACCGCGGCCAGCACAGGCATGAAAACCCTGCTGCCCCAATGGGTGCATGAAGGCGGCAGCGATGGGCTGGTGGCGCGCCTGAAGCAGGTGAAATCGCGGGCCAAAATTCGCCGGGAGACTCTGCAGCTGATCAAAAGCGGCACGGCGCGCATTGGGAAATGGGAAGATGCCGTAATCTCCGATTCACCCTCCAATCCGGAAAGCGCCGGCATGAATCTGGCCCAACTCGCGGCCAAGGAGGATAAAGAGCCGGTGGATGCCATGCTGGACCTGCTCATCGCCGATCATGCCAAAACCCTCGGAATCTATTTCTGCATGGACGAGCAGGACGTGATCGAGATCATGCGCCACCCGGCGATCGCCGTGGGCTCCGACGGCATCTTCCTCGGCATCCCCGGCAAGCCCGATCCCACCATGCCTCATCCCCGTTATTTCGGCACTTTCCCGAGGGTGGTGGGCCGCTACGCCCGCGAAAAATCCGTGCTGACCCTGCCCGAAGCGGTGCGCAAGATGACCTCCCTGCCCGCGGATATCCTGCGCCTGCCCCAGCGGGGGCGCGTCGCGGAAGGCTACGCGGCGGACCTGGTGCTGTTCGATCCCGCTATCATTATCGATACGGCCACCTATCAGGAGCCTCGCCGGGCGCCCATCGGCATCGACGCGGTGCTAGTGAACGGCGTGCCCGTGCTGCGCGGCGGCCGGGAGACTGACGCCGCGCCGGGAGTTGTGCTGCGCCGGGGGGCATAGTGGGGAGATGTGGGCCGGGACGGCGCTAGGATTCCGAATCCGGAGCCCCTCCCGGCCATACCACGTCCGCCGTCAGTTGCGGCCATGCGATGGGTGCGCTGGCCTCCTGCGCGGTCTGCTCCGCTGGAACCTCGCCGCTCCAACGGGCCGCGATGATGCGCCGTCCGTTGAATCCGTCCG
>JAPUIH010000187.1 GCA_027297205.1 SAR324 cluster bacterium
GGTACCCGCCTGACGGGCCCGCAAATAGGCGAGCAAAGGGCTCTGCGCGCTTGGTGGCCAGCGGTGCGGCGGGTTGTTGGGGGACTTTCCGTATGGTTCGATTTCCATGACTGCAGCGGCGATATGGCAGCGCGTACCTTCAAATTAATTTCCGTCAGTCCTCTTACCGTGGAAGGTGTGGGGATTTCCCGCGGTGCACAGGGAATCGCGGTCAGCTTTACCCATTTGCTTCCTCCCGTGGAGACGGATCCGCTGGTCAATATGCTGCAACAATTCGACCGGCAGCTGGAAGATGCCGGCTGGAAAGATTCGCCCGCCACGTTGGTATTCCCTTGCGATGCGGTCAGCATCCGCCGCCTCGAATTTCCCTTCCGGGAGCAGAAAAAGATCGATCAGGCGCTCGAATTCGAGCTGGACAACGAGTTGCTGGAAGACGTGGGGGATTTCACCTACAAGCATACGGTGGTGCCCCACGAGGATGGCACCGCGGTGGTGCTGGTCTATCTCATTTCCAATGACTATCTGCAGTCATTTCTGAACCTGTTTCAGAACCGCCGGCTCACGCCGGTCAAGGCCACCTTCTCCGCCCAGGCGCTGCTGGAAATCAACCCACCGCCCAGCGACCGCCACTATCAGGTCTATCTGGGCCTGGACGAGATATTCGTATCCAGCGTGCTGGACAATCAGCTTTACGCTATCAAGTCCTTTCCACTGCGCCTCACCGGATTGACTGGAAACGGCGGTGCGCCCCGGCCGGATTCCGCGGCGCAGATACTGGAAATGCTCAACGCCCAGGAAAGTCCGCCGGACGAGGGGGCCGAGGCGGCGCAGGGCAGCCGGGGGGTCTGGGACGCGGATTTATCCCGGCTGGCCGGGGAAATCATGCAGTTCATCCTCCCCCACAGCCAGGGGGCGCCATTCACCCTTTCCCTGCACGGCCTGCTAGCGCCGTATTTCGAGTGGGACAGCAGCAGCCTGGAGCTCACCATGCGCGCTCCGGGTTCCACCCGGGTGGATTTCGGCAGGGCTTCCATGCTCGGCATTCTCAACGAGATCATGGCCAATCCCTTGCCATTTACCTCGTCCAAGGGGGTGAATTTTTTCACCAACCGCGGCAGCCTGCTCCCACATTTCAAGGAGTTCCGGCGGCCCTTGATTGCCTTGGCCGTACTGCTGGGGTTGACCGTGGGGCTGTTCGCCGTCAACTTCTGGATGAGCATTTCCGAGCGCCAGGCCGAATTGCAGCGCATCGAGGGCGAGATTCAGGCGGTGTTAAGCCGTGTGATACCGGGCAAGCACAGCCCGGCGCAGGGCGTACGGCTACTGGAATCCAAAATGCGCAAGCTCCAGCAGCAGGGCCAGGATTTGCTCCGATTTCGCGAATACCAGTATGAGGGGCTGGGGCTGCTGACAGATCTCTCCGGATTGTTCAAGGAATTCCCGCAACTTACGCTACGCTCGGTGAGCATGAACCCGGAGCGCTATACAATTTCCGGCACCACCAGCAGCTACGACGATTCGGAAAACTTCAAGAACCGGCTGGCGGTCTTGAAGCGGTTCAGCGGAAAGGAACCCGTGATTACCCATCAGCGAGCCGCCGAGAAGATCAATTACCGCATCGTGATCGAGCGTTAACCCCATGATTATTTCCCGGCGTGAAAAATTGCTCATACTGCTGCTGGCCGTGCTGATCGTGCTGTCGGGGCTGTATTTTTTGGTCTCCGGCATTCTGTCCTATCAGAGCGGGCTGTCCAAGCAGATCCTGAGCAGCCAGACCTTGCTGACGCGGGCCAAGGTACTCGTGGCAAGCGCCTCCCTGCTGCGCGGCCGTTCCGGGGCCGGGACAAAGCTCAAGGGCTCGCTAATCGGCCATATTGAGCGGCTGGCCGCCAGCACCGCCCTCAAGGACCGCATTCAACTCAACAGGGTTCCCCTGGGCAAGGCCAAGCGGCATGAGGCCATTGACATCAAGCTGGACAAGCTTGCACTCGACGAAATGGCGGGGTTCATGTACGCCATTGAAAATTCACGACCCAAGCTGATCGTGGACCAGATGGAGATTTCGCCATCCATCCGGGCCAGGAATCTGCTGCGGCTCTCCGCACGCGTGCTGGCGCAAAAATAAATGCGAAAACTGGCCCTGTTCCTGTTGGGTGTTCTGCTTTTCCTGCTGGTGTTCTGGCTGGGCTTTATGGCCAATTTCCCCGGCAAAGCCCTGTCGCTCCTGATCGCGTCCAGGATCAACAAACTGCCCGGAATTGGCGTCACTCTCGCCCCGGCGGAACTTACCTGGACCAGCCTGACCATCCCCCGCCTTTCCCTGGAAGCCCATGCAGCACGGCTGCCCAAGCCGCTGCTCACCCTCACCGATGTGACAATCCCGATTGGCTGGAAGCTGCTCGATGGGCTGCCCGCCCAGGGAACCCTTGGCAAGCAGGGGCGGCTCGAAGTGTACGTTCCCTGGAATGGGAAGGAGTTGTCCGTGCGCGCGCTGCAATTGCGGCTGGAGGAAATACCCGCCCTGGCCGCCCTTCAGCCGGTCAAGCTGCGAGGTGGGATCTCCTTTTCCGGCAGCCTGCGATTTCCTGAGCGAGGGCGTGGCGGAGCGTCCACCCGCCTGCCGGAAGGCACCATCACCGGACAGGGAGAGGCGCTCCAGGTGGATAATTTGGAAATCATGGGCGCCAAGCTGCCCCCCACGCGCCTGGAGCGGGTGGATCTGCGGCTGAAGAGCGGACGCAGGCTGGAAGTGGAGCGGCTGGAGTTTCAAGGAGACGTGCAGGGCAAGATCACCGGGGGCGTGACCCCGCGCCTGGCCAATCCGGACAGTTCCGGGCTTCAGTTAAGGATTGCCGTCTCCTTCCGTAAAAGTTGGCTGGAGCAGCTGGGGGCGATGCGGCCCGTGGTGGAGGCGTTCCTGCGCAACGGAAGGCTGGAGGCGGCGCTCAGCGGAACGGTGGGCCGACCGCGTTTCAATATCCAGGGAGGAGCGCGGAAATGACGGAGCGGCCGGGATTCATAGCGGTATTCGGGGCGGTGGCGGCGCTATGTGTGGCGATGGGCGCGGTGTTCTTGTACGGGGAGTTTGGCGCCAGCGTATCCGCCGTTTCGCCGGTGACCATTGAAGTCAAGCGGGGCGAATCCATGACCAGTCTGGCCCAGCGGCTGCACCGGGAAGGGGTTCTGCAAAACCCCGGCTTCCTGCGCGTACTGGCCATCCTGCGGGGCGATACCGGGAGAATCAAGGCAGGGGAATATGTCCTGACCGGCGGTGAGTCCCCCAGCGAACTGCTGGATTTTCTCGTCTCCGGCAAGGCAAAATTTATTTCCCTCACCGTTCCGGAAGGATTCTCGGTCAAGGACGTGGCCCGGCGAATAGAGCGGATCGAGCTGGGGAATGGCGAAAGGTTGATCGCATTGGCCAGAGACCCGGAATTTATTGCCAGCCTGCATCTGCCGTTTGAACTGAAGATTCCCACTCTGGAAGGCATGCTCTTTCCGGAGACTTATTATATTCACCGGGGGGTGGATTCCGCCCGGCTGCTCACGGTGATGGTAAAGGAATACAAACGGCGGGCGCAGGCCTTCCTGGAGCAGAACGCCCATCGGGTCAATCTCAGCCCCTACCAGGTATTGATCCTGGCTTCGATCATTGAAAAGGAGACCGGGCTGGACAGCGAGCGCAATCGAATTTCGGCCGTGTTTCACAACCGGCTCAAGGCCCGTATGCTGCTGGGCAGCGACCCCACGGTGATCTACGGCATCGAAAATTTCGACGGCAACCTGACACGGTCGCACCTGCGCACGGCATCCCCCTACAACACCTATAAGAAGCGTGGCTTGCCGCCCACGCCCATCGCCAACCCTGGCTGGGCCAGCCTTAAAGCCGCGGTGATGCCGGCCAGGGTGGATTATTTGTACTTTGTGGGCAAAGGGGACGGCAGCCATTATTTCTCCAGCGACCTGAAAACCCACAACCGGGCGGTGTGGAAATATCAGAAGCGGCCCCACCGCAAGCGCCGCACCTCGGGGGGATAGCCTGTGACTTTGTATTCCTACCGGGCCCTCACGCCCCACGGAAAAGCGGAAAGAGGGACCCTCGATGCCGCCTCGGCCAGCGAAGCCAAGGCCATCCTGCAGCAAAGGCATGTCTTTCCGCTGGAGGTCAAGCCCTCCCGGCCCTTTCGGTTGGGCCTGGAAGTTTCATTTCTCTCCGGCCGCGGCGCCAGCCTTTCGGTGCAGGGGCTGGCGAATTTCACCAGGCAGTTCGCCACCCTGCTGGAAGCCACCATTCCCTATGATACTTCCCTGGAGATGATTCTTCAGCAGAGCAGCGACCTCAATTTCAAGTCGGTTTTGGCCGAAGTGCGGGGCAACGTGGTGGAGGGGGCGTATCTGGCCGATGCCTTCGCGAAGCACCCGCGTGTCTTTCCGCCCATGGTGGTGAGCATGGTGCGTTCGGGGGAAGTGAGCGGGAACCTGTCCATGATTTTGCACCGCCTGGCGGACTACTACGACAATGCGAGCCGCCTCCGGGCCAAGCTGGCCTCGGCCATGGTCTATCCCATCTTTATGGTGCTGTTCAGCATCGGCGTGGTGGCCTTCATGCTCACCTATATCGTGCCCAGGATCACCCAGCTCTTCGACAATTTCGGCGTGATCCTGCCCCTTCCCACGCGCATCCTGATCGGGCTGAGCGGTCTGGTGACGGATTACTGGTGGCTGATCCTGATCGTAACCGCGCTGGGAGCGTGGGGCGCCGTCCATTTTTTGCGCACCGAGCGCGGGCGCCTGCTTCGCGACAAGCTCGACCTGGGCATTCCCTATTGGAACCGCTTGCGCGAGCGCATGATTCTGCAGCGCTTCGCCCAGACCCTGGCCACCATGCTCAAATCGGGAATCGAACTGAAGGATGCCCTGCAGGTTTCCAGCGAGGTACTGGACAACAAACTGTATCTCCAGGCGATGGAACGTGTTATTTTTGACGTACAAAACAAGGGCTTGCCGCTCGCCGTGGCCTTGCGGCAGTCCGGCCGATTTCCCGAAGACCTGTGCCAGATGATCGCCATCGGGGAAGAGACAGCGACCCTTGACGTCATGCTGGACAACGTGTCCAACCGGCTGTCCCGTGAGGTCTCGGCCATGATGGACGGCGCCGCGGCCCTGCTTGAGCCAGTGATGATCCTGGCCATGGGAGCGGGCGTGGGATTTATCGTGATGTCCATTCTGCTTCCCATGTTGCAACTGAACCAACTGGTAGGCTGACCATGAACACACAACCCTCTTCGGCGCCGGGGACGGCGATGCGCCTGCCTGGCTTCACCTTCATTGAAATCCTGGTGGTGCTGATTATCCTGGCTCTGATCGCCGGCATCGTCGGAACACAATTGCTGGGCGAAGCGGAAAAGGCCAAGTCCAATACCACAAAAATTCAGATGAAATCCCTGGAGGCGGCCCTGGACCTCTACCGGCTGCACAATTCCACCTACCCCACCACGGAGCAGGGGCTGGAGGCATTGATCACCAAACCAGAGGTAGGGCGCATCCCCAGAGACTGGCAGGGGCCCTACCTGAATTCCAATTCCGTCCCTGGCGATGGCTGGAAAAACCCCTTCGTCTTCGAGTCGGACGGCAAGTCGTTCGCCATCAAATCCCTGGGGGCCGATGCGACGGAGGGCGGAACCGACCTGGATGCGGACATCAGCAACAAGGATTTATAACTCGCGCGATGCGCCGGCGGGGTTCACCATTATTGAATTGATGGTGGTGCTGACGCTCCTGGCGGTGGCGATGTTTATCGCGGTACCCACCTTTCAATCGCTGCTGCAAGGCAGCGTGGCCAAAGAGATCAACCGCCTCTCCGGGGTGATCCGCCTCGTGCGCAGCGAAGCCATTCTGACCCGCAAGCCCTTCCGGCTCATGATCAACCTCAAGGAAGGGCTATACTCCGTGGAGCAGCGCACCGAATTCGGTGAATTCATTCCCCGCGATGAGCCCAAGGCGTTACGCCCGTACAAGCTGCCCGGCTCTTTCAAGCTGAAGGACATCGTAATTTTCGGCAATCGCTTTGAGCGAAGCCGCGAAAACACCGTGCCCATTGTCGTCAGTCCCTCGGGATTTATCGACCCCTTCAGCCTGCACTTTGAAGAGGACGGCAAGGCATGGACGCTGAAAGTGTCGGGCTTTTCTCCCCGCATCAAGCTGGAAGAAGGTAATGTGGAATTCAGGCAGGAGGATCTATAGGGGCGGCTCCCCCCTGCGCCGCGGGCGGGGATTTACCCTGATGGAGGTGCTGATCGCGCTGGCCGTGCTGTCGGTGGTGCTGATCGCCCTGCACCAGGCCTTTGGCTCCAATATCTATATCCACACCTTCAACCGCTCCCTCTGGAAGGCGATCCTTTATTCCCATAACGAATTACTGCGCTTCGAGCGCCTGGCGCCACCCCCGATCTCGGTCGACCAGGGTGAATTTGAGGAAAGCCACGCCATGACCGGCTATCAATGGAAGCGCACCATTGTGGACGACTCGCCCCTGCCCGGCGTAACCCTGCGCAAGGTGGAACTGGAAATAAGCTGGAGCATGGGCAGCACCGTGCGCAGTTACCGTTCGGAAATATATGTCTTGCCCAAGTAGACCTCCGCACCCCATGCGCGCATCCCGCCGCGCCCGCGCGCCCGGAGGATTTACCCTGATCGAGTTGATGGTCTCCCTGGTGCTGTTGGGGGTGATCCTCACGCTCATCTACACTTCCTTTTATCAGATTTCCAACGGCTCCAAGCGGATCAGCGAGGAACTGGCGGAGCAACAGGAATTGCGGTTGCTGCTGACCCTGATCGGCGAGGACCTGCAAGCCGCCCAGTACTTCGAGCGGTTCACCAAGGACGGCAACGCCTCGGGGATGGTGGCCGTCACGGATTTCGTGGGCAACCGCAAGATGTCCAAGCTGGATTTTCATGCCAACGTGCCCGCGCGCTTTCACCGTCAGGTCGATCCCGCGGCCGATCCACTGATGCATGAGCTGGCCTACTGGGTGGAGGAGGACGAGCGCGACCGGGAGGTGCTGGTGCTGAAACGGCGGGAAGATTTCTATCTCGACGACGACATGCACGAGGGCGGGGTCACCAGCGAGCTGGTAAAGGGCGTGGAGTCCTTCCTGGTGGAGTTTCTTCCCCCCGCCATCAGGCAGTCCGAGTTCGAGGATCAGTGGGAGGAGGAATGGGACTCCTCGGATAAGACCGGCACCGGCCGCATGCCCATGGCCATGCGCATCACCCTGGCCCGCCGGGCCACGCCGCAGGCGCGCCTGCTCCAGGAAACGCTCGAAGTCAACCTGCAGGCCGCTTTGAGGGTGGGGCAATGATCCGAAAATGCAAGCGGCCCGCCGGGATCGCCCTGATGCTCTCCCTGGTGGTGGTGGTGCTGTTGACGGCGTTCATATCGGAATTTTTCTTCGCCACGGGGCTGGAACTGCGCTCCATGCAGACCTTCAAGGAGGCCGAGCAGGCCCGCGGCCTGGCCAGGCTGGCCTTCAAGGCGGCGCAGATGGGCCTGCTCAACGACGAGGTGAACTTCTTCAAGAACTTCAAGCAACTGTCAGATGCGCTCAGCGTGAGCTCCGTCCCCTGGCAGGACGGACTGCTGGTGAACCTGCGCATTATCCCCCAGGACGGCCTGTTCAACCTGAACGAGCTTGACATTCGGGGGGGAGGCGACAGGGACCGTGTGCGCTGGGAACTGTTCCGGAATATCCTCGTTGATATGCCCATGCGGGGCGTCGATCCCGCCCTTGAGGATCAGTCCCTGCCCGAGGAAAGAATCGCGGACCTCTACGCGGCCCTGGTGGATTGGGTGGACGGCGCGAACACCGATTATCTGGGGGCCTCCGGCGGCTCGGGAGCGGAGGCCGATGTGTATTTTTCCGCCGATCCGGAGATCAGCATAAAGAATCAGCAGTTGGACCGGCTCTCGGAAATCCGGCTGGTGCGCGGAGTGGCGGACAGCGGCCTGGCCTGGGTGGATTGGGAGAGGCATTTCTCTGCCTTGCAGAAGTCCACCAAGTCCGATCTCTATCCGGAGAAGCTGAACGTCAACCTCGCCACCCAGGACGAAATCATCACGTATTTGCAGAGACGCCGCATCGAAGACTTCGCTTTTAAATCCACCACTGACCGTGATCTGCAGAAGAACATCAATGCCTACGCGGACCAGGCCGCGGCCATTGCCGAACTGCTGGTGCCCGAGGACGAGGGGGGAAACCGCCTGCCCTACGACAAGGCCTCCCTGGAGCAGCGCTTGCGCGGAGTGGTGGGGATCAATTTCAAGATCGCGACCCAGATATTCTCCTTCAAGAACGAGTACTACCGCGTGCAACTGACCACCTCCGTCAATGAGGTGGACGCCGTCCTGGAGGCGCTCATCCACGTGCCGCGCGACAACTCCCGCATCGGACAGCGCGTCAAGGTGCTTTTCATTACACTGAATTAATGACCACAGGCGCCCGGCCCATCGGCCACCAAATCATCCGTTTGCCCGAGGCGGTCTCCACCAACACCCTGGTGCTGGAAAGCCCCGAGTATCTGGAGAACCACGGGCTGGTGGTGATCGCGGAACATCAGACCGGCGGCCGGGGCCGCGTGGGCCGCGATTGGGCCTCCCTGCCCGGACGGCAGCTTCAGTTCTCCCTGGTGCTGCACCCGCCCCTGCCCCGGGAGCAGACGCCCCTGCTTTCCCTGGTGGCTGGGCTGGCGGTGGGCAATTGCCTTACGCGGGAGCTGGCGCTGCGGCCCTTGCTGAAGTGGCCCAACGATGTGTTTCTGGGCGCGCGCAAGGTGTGCGGAATTCTGCTGGAGATGAAAATGCAGGGAGGCGCCCCCCGGGTGGTGGTGGGGATCGGGCTCAACTGCAACGGCGCGCCGGAGGATTTCCCGCCCGATCTGCAGGAGTCGCTGACCACCCTCGCCCATGAGACCGGGCGGGCGGTAAACATGCAGGCACTCTTTGCGGCGTTGCTGGCCGGACAGCAGGAGGCCTACGACAGGTTGCTGGCAGGCCAGCAGACCGCCCTGCTGGAGGAATGGAGCGCCATGGCGGCGCTGGAGGGCCGTGCCCTGATTTATCCCACTCCCGAGGGACCCCGGCCGGGCAAGGCCCTGGGGATCACGGAAGAAGGTCATCTGCTCATCGAAACCGCCGCTGGAGCCACCCACGTCCACCACTCGGGAGAACTGGAGTGGACGGAGTGAGGCCCGCCGCGCAGCCTCTCCCGGCCTAGGTGTCCGTGAAGGTTTCCCGATAGCTCGGGCGCTCGTGAAAGGCATCCAGCCAGCCGGCGATGGACGGATAGCCCGACATCACGTCTCCTTCCAAGCTGGGCAGACGTTCGATGAAGGGCAGAAAGTTGATGTCGGCCATGCCGAAGCTTCCCCCCACAAACCAGGGCCCCTCGCTGGATTTGAGGTGGCGCTCGATATATTCCAGGGCCTTGTGCAACTCCGGCCAGGCGTCCTTGGCGTCCTCCGGCTTTTCCGCCTTGCGGATTTTGCCCATCGGTGGGGAAAGCCGTGTCGCCACATAATCGGTCCAGAGCCGCACCTGCGCCCGTTGGTAAGGGTCGCTGGGCATCAGGGGCACCTCGGGGTAGACTTCCTCAAGATACTCCCCGATCACCGCCGACTCGTAGATGGAATTCCCGTCCACCACCACCACCGGCACCTTGCCGTAGGGGCTTACCGCAAGCAATTCCTTGGACTTGTTTTTCAGGTCTTCCTCCTTCAGTTCGTAGGGGATGGCCTTTTCCTGCAGAACGAGCCTCGTTCTCCATGCCCAAGGTCAACGGAACATTGAATAAATCTTGATCATTGCTGCTCCTGATTCATTGTTTACCAATTGCTTCCTATACCAATCGCGCGGCCATTCTGGCAAGGCCCCCGGCTAGGCCGGCTGACCGGCCACCCGCAGGCGCTCCACCTGGGCTTCGTTGATGGGCAAGTGCAGCAGGGCGGCCAGCAGACCCAGCACCACGGAAATGTACCAGACAGTATTGTAGGAACCGGTCAGGTCGTAAAGATATCCGCCCAGCCACGCCCCCAGAAAGCTGCCCATCTGGTGGCTCAGAAAGGTAAAGCCGAACAGGGTGGACAGGTACTGCACCCCAAAAATCTGCCCCACCAGGGCGCTGGTGAGGGGTACCGTGCCCAGCCATAGAAATCCGATCACCGCCGCGAATATCAGCACCGAAACGTTGCTGATGGGCAAGGTCACGAATATGGCGATCAACACCGCGCGGGCCAGGTAGATCGAACTGAGCACGTACTTCTTGCTGTAGATGCCGCCCAGGTACCCGCAGACATAGGAGCCGATGATGTTGAAAAAGCCGATCATGGCCAGCGCGGTCGCGCCCAGGGCGGGAGGCAGATCGTTGTCAATCAAATACGCCGGCAAATGCGCGGCCACGAATACCACCTGAAAGCCGCAAACGAAGAACCCCGCCATCAACAGCAGGTAGCCCCGGTGCCGGGCCGCCTCGGAAAGCGCTTCCTTGAGTTTAATGCGCGCTTCCTGCACCAGCGCCGACTTTTTTCCCGCCAGTGGCATGGCCAGGGGGATCATCAGCAGCGGCAAGGCCGAAAAGATCAGCAGTGTGGTCTGCCAGCCGTTGAAGGCGATCAGGGTCTGTCCGAAGATGATCATCAGGAAATGGCCCGCGCCCCCGCCCGCGGCGACGGTGCCCAGAGCCAGGCTGCGCCGCTGCTCCGGCACCGCGCGGGCCACCGCGCCGGCCAGCACCGTCATGGCCACAGCGCCCATGCCCACCCCCAGCATCACGCCCGCACCGAGGTTCCACATGAGGGGACTGGTCACCGTGGACATCAGATACAGACCCGCCGCATAAAACAACCCGCCCACGGCAATCACGCGCCCTGCGCCGAACTTGTCCGCGATAATGCCCACGGGCGGTTGCACAAACCCGTAGATCAGGGATTGCACGGCGATCGCCAGGGCGAAGGTTTCCCGGCTCCAACCCAGATCCGTCGTGATCGGGTACAGAAACAGACCCATGGTCTGCCGGATGCCCATGGCAAGAAAATAAATCAATCCGCCGCTGAGGATGACCAGCGAGGGAGTAAAGCGAAAAAATTTCATCTGAAAACCCACCGGGAGCAAAGCACCCGTGGAAGCCACGGGCCGGATTGGAATGTGCAATCTTAAATTATGGCCGCTGCGCGGATTGCGCACAATCGAATTAAACTATTGCGGAGCGGAGCGGATCTGAAGCCTGTTCCGTGAACCCGGGGCGGGTGCGGCCATGGGCTGCGACTTGAAACTGCACGGCTGGAAGCTGTAACGCCGGCCAAGGGCCGGCCGGGGGGGTGCCTAGGCTTTGCCTGAAAACACTACCCGCGCCCCT
>JAPUIH010000188.1 GCA_027297205.1 SAR324 cluster bacterium
AGGCGGTCATCCGGGTTCTAAAATATCACTGCATATCCGGCGTGCTTGCCGCATTCTCCGGTGCTGATATCCCGCCTTGCCTCGTCGCGGCGCCGATTTGATACCGTCACATGGTGTCGATGGTCATTTTCAGAGACGCAATGCCGTTTTTCAGGAGATGCCGTTTTGTCTGATCGGAAATTCCGGCCGATTTGGCGTCCATCTCATTCATCAGTTGGGTAAGCCCGTTTTTGTCCAGGCTGCCCATCACGCCCTCCAGAGCGGTATCAAACGTTCCCGCATCCAAGGCAGACAGCAAATCATCCGTGGTGCTCATCATGACCTCGCATGGTTTTGGTTAGCCGTACGTCCTATATTTGACGTGCAATGCGGGTCATAGGTTCCAAATTCGGGGGCAGCACAATATGAAAATTGACAGACAATTCTCCCCGGTTGTATTCAACATACGCCAGTAGGCACCACTGCGGCCGTGCCCTGATCCGGATCGGGGGATGCGCCGCACGCCCCAGCAGCCGTGCCGGACCGCCCTCCCGCCCCGAGCCATGTTATTTTGAGCCCAGCACCGGGCCGGGCCAATAATCGTCTGCCCCACGGCGCGATTTGCCCAAATTGCGCAATCGGGCTATCACTAAGATTCAATTCTATTGTGGGGGTGCTTGGGATTTTCCCGCGCGGGGGCCGCTTTGTTTGGTTTTAGCCCCAGGTCGCCGCCATGGTTGCATGTTCCACCCTCGCTGTTCCCGAGACCCTTTCCATTCCCATAGATGAAGGTTTCGCCCTGGCCGCCGACGCCTGGGGCGATCCCGCCGCCGCGCCGGTGCTGTTTCTGCACGGCGGGGGCCAGACCCGTCATTCCTGGGGCGGCGCGGCCCGCATCCTGGCCGGCCGGGGCTACCGCACCATGACCATCGACCTGCGCGGCCACGGAGAAAGCGGCTGGTCGCCCTCGGGCAATTACGGCATCGACGCTTTCGTGGACGATCTGAAGCTTGTGCGCGGCACCCTGTCCGCCCCGCCGGTGCTGGTGGGAGCTTCCCTGGGAGGTGTCGCGGCCCTGCTGGCCGCGGGGGAAGGCGAGCCGAAGTTCTGCAAGGCCCTGGTGCTGGTGGATATTGCCCCCCGGGTGGAACCGCGGGGCGTGGCGCGCATCGGGGAGTTCATGCGGGCCAATCCGGACGGCTTCGCCTCCCTGGAGGAAGCCGCCGACGCCGTGGCCACCTACCGCCGCCACCGCTCAAGGCCCAAGGACATCAGCGGGCTGCATAAAAACCTGCGCCTGCGCGAAAACGGGCGCTACTACTGGCATTGGGATCCCAGCTTCCTCGCCCAGCGCGGCAACCGCACCCCCCACCGGGAGGAGCGCCTGCGCGATGCGGCGGCGGCCCTGCGCGTGCCCACCCTGCTTGTGCGGGGCAAAAACAGCGACGTGGTGAGCGAACAGGGGGTGCACGAATTCCTGCAGCTGGTGCCACATGGCGAATACGTGGACGTTTCCGGCGCCGGGCATATGGTGGCCGGCGACCGCAACGACGTGTTCGGCGATGCCGTGCTGGCCTTCCTGGAAAAGCAGGAAGAGTGAAAGCCGTTCGGAAATATTATTTCATTATATGTAGGTCAGGGGGCCTTGCCCCTCTAACTACCCCCAGCAGAGGGGACTGGTTCCCCCAAAATTCTTTTATTTGGCTGTCCATGAGATATCCAGGCTAAGCCAGCACCTTTTTAATAAACTCCCCAATTTTGTTTACCGCGTCGGTGGCTTCCGGGAGCTGCGGGCCGTTGTTCTGCCAGACGTGGGTCATGCCTTCCCAGCTTTGCAGTTCCACCTGCACTCCGGCGGCGCGGGCGTTTTGCTCCAGGCGGGTGGAATCGTCCAGCAGCACCTCCGCCGTACCCACCTGGATCAGCAGGGGCGGCAGACCGCTTAGGTCCGCATAGAGCGGGGAGGCCAGGGGGTCGCGGGCGTCCACGCCGTTCAGGTACAACTGCGCCGCGTGGTCCAGGTAGGGCTTAGTGATGGAGGGGTCTTCGTGGGCGCGGGTCTCGTAGGATTCCCCGCTCTGGGCCAGGTCCACCCAGGGGGAGAGGCAGACCCAGGCCGCGGGCAGGGGCGCCCCCTCCCCGCGCACCTTGATCATCAGGGCGGCGCAGAGCCCCCCGCCGGCCGAATCACCCCCCAGCACGATCTGCCGCGGGGCCACGCCCTTTTCCAGCAGCCAGCGGTAGGCCGCCGCGGCGTCCTCCACGGCGGCGGGGTAGGGATGCTCCGGGGCCAGGCGGTAGCCCACGCTCAAGGCGGTGAGGCCCGAAGCGCGGGAGATGCGCCCCACCATTTCCCGCACCGTATGCAGGGAACCCCGGTAGTAGCCGCCCCCATGAAAATAGAGCAGCACCCTGTCGGCCACCGCGCCGGGAGCGCTCACCCATTCCGCCGCCGCCCCGTTGGCCATCACGGCCTGATGCGCCACGTCCGGGGGCAGGGGATACCGCCGGGCCTTGGCCTCGCCCGCCTCCCGCAACTGCTCCAGGCTCATGCCGCCCCGGTCGGGCGCAACCCGCAAGGATTCGTACAACTCCTGAAATTGCTGGCTGGGCATGGGGGAGCTCCCTAGCTGGTGAACAGGCGGTCGGCCTTGGCGGAAAACACAAAGTCGCTCTCGCTGAGACCCTTAATTTTATGGGTCCAGATGTCCATGCGCACCTTGCCCCAGGCCAGGAAAATATCCGGATGGTGGCCCACCGTCTCGGCCAGTTCCCCCACCCGGTTCACGAAAGCCAGGGCCTCGGCGAAGTCGGGAAAGGTGTAATCCTTCGTCAGGTGATGCTGCTCCACCACTTGCCAGCCTTGCAACTGCTCCAGCAAGGGGGCGATCTGCCCGGCTTCCAGGGGCGGCACGCCGCCCTTGCAGGGAATGCATTCCTGGTCGGCCAGGCCACTTGCCGCGGCATTATCCGTCGTCATTGTTCCTCCTGATGAAATTAGATGTCCCGCTGATGGCTTCGCGTAAAATTATAGTTGAAAGAAATTGTCCCAAGTTAACCCAGCGCGGCGGCCCCGTCCACAGCCTTGCCTCGCAAGAGCGATAGTGGCGCGGGCGTCCCTGCCTGGGCGCTGTTGGCCAAGGGACTGGGGGCTGGCACGAAGGCCCGCCCCACCCATGCCGTTGCCAAGCCGCGCCTCCGCTGCTACCCTCCCTGTCGTGACAGCTTGAAATTGCAACCCATATCGATCCCGGAGAGCGATGGGCGCGGCAGCCGAACAGATGAGCGAATCCGAACTGCGGGCTCTGGCCCAGCAGGTCTATGACCGCATCGGCAAAGCCTTTGACGAAGTGGACCCGGACGAGGCCGAGTGCGAGGAGTCCCTGGGCTCGCTGAGCATCGAGCTGCCCGACGGCGCCAAGTGGATCCTCAGCGTGCAGCCGCCCGTGCGGCAGATGTGGCTGGCCGTGGCCTCCATCGGCCGGGCCTTCCACTTCGACTACGATGCCGCCTCCGGCACCTGGCAGGACGACAAGGGGCAGGGCATCGAGCTGCTCAGCTATCTGGAGGGTCTGCTCAAGGAAGTGGCGGGCCTGGAAGTCCACTTCTAAGGCGCCCCGCCTATCTCCCTTCAGGCCCTTTCGGGCCATAATTTTTTCCACCATTTTTGCCCGCACCACCCTGCCCGCCCTGCATTGGCCCGGACCCTCGGCGCGGTCCTCCCTGCCCACAAGCTGCTGGGTGCCACGGACAAACGAGTTTGTCCGTGC
>JAPUIH010000189.1 GCA_027297205.1 SAR324 cluster bacterium
GGAAGGGGGGGCAGCGTGATGCCGAGTTCCTGCAAGCGGTCACTGATGGTCATCTGTTTCTCCTTTGGGGGTTTGCACAAGCGGGCCTGGTCAGTTCACGCGGGCCGCCGGCCGCTCACATTTGTTAAGCCCTCCGCACCCGGCCTGTCCAGTCATTCTCGTCGCTGCCCGGTGCGCGCCGCCGGGGGCCGCTGCCACGCAGTGGTACCCGATATGCTACCGCATCGCATGTACGGTATCGCAGGGAATTCAGCGCGTATAATGGGTGTTATCCTAATTTGGATGCAGCGGCGCTGCGAATCATAGGACGGCAATGGCTGCCTGCCGGATTTGACTGGTTGCCTAATTAATCGCAACGTCGTATGGCTTATGCCACGCTCGATTATGGGGGTGCCAGGATTCGCAATCGGGGCGGTGTTTCGTGTAGTGCTCAATCGCGCACCGCGACTGCCCATCAACACACGTGCAGAGGAGGGGAACCATGAAAACCGAAGCCAAGAATCAAAACAATCGCGAGGCCGTTGGCCGGCGTAAATTCATCAAGGGCGCTATCGCCGCGGGAGGAGCCGCCGGGCTGGTCGCTTCGGGCAATCTCGGCTTCAACATCCGCACGGCCAAGGCGGCGACGAAAACCTGGAAAATCCAGACCTCCTGGCCCGGCGGGATCGGGCTTAAAATCTTCAAGGACTGGTGCAACGGCATCGCCGATAAGACCGGCGGCGAGTTGGCCTTCAAGCCCTTCGGCGCCAAGGACGTGGTGGGGGACTTCCAGCTCTTCGACGCGGTAAGAAACGGCGTGATAGAGGGGATGAACCCGTTCACCCTGTACTGGGCGGGCCGCATGCCGGCCTCGGTGTTTTTCAGCTCCTATCCCCTGGGCTTGCGCACGGAGGGGGAGTGGGACGTATTCTTTTATGCCCTGGGCGGCCGGGAAATCGCCCGCGAGCTGTTCGCCAAGGTCGGCATGTTCTACGTGGGGCACATTCATCACGGTCCGAATATCATCCACTCCAAGGTGCCCATCCGCTCCATCGATGACTTCCGCGGCCGCAAAATGCGCGTGCCCGGCGGAATGGTTTCCGAGTTGTTTCAGGGTGCCGGCGCCAAGACGACCCTGCTGCCCGGTGGGGAGATCTTTGCCGCCCTGGAGAAGGGCACTATCGATGTGGCGGATTACGTGGGACCGGCGATTAACTATGCCCTGGGTTTCCACCAGGTGACCAAGTACATCTCCATGGGCCCCCCCGGATTCATGTCCATCTATCAGCCGGTGGACCTGATGGACCTCACCGTGGGCATGAAGCCCTGGAACGCCCTTTCGCCCCAGATGAAGCAGTTCGTCGAGTTGGAGGTGCACTCCTATTCCGATCATCACTTCGCGGGGATCCAGAAGGCCGACCAGGAGGCCTGGAAGAAGTTCGAGCAGGCCGGCACCATCGTCACCCGGCTCAGCCAGGACGATGTGGACAAGTTCACCCAAATCGCAGTGCCGCGCTGGTTCGCCTGGGCCAACAAGGACAAGGACGCGACCCGCGTGTTCAAGATCCAGCTCGACTACATGATGTCCGGCAGCCTGGGTTATGTGACCAAGGACATGATCAAGGGTCACCGCTTCAAGTTCGCCTGATACCCGCATGGGTATCCGGGTCAGACCGTGACGCGATGAACGGGAGCAGGGGCGCTGCTGGAGCGGCGTCCCTTTTCTTTTGCGATCCTTCCTATCTTGTCGAACCTGAATAAATTGCGATGCCCAGCTTGACGTTTGTCATGCCGCACTGGCTCTACTGGTCGGGGCTGGTCCTGTTCCCGCTGATTGCCGCCTATTTTGCCCACCGGCAGGACCGGAAGGGGACCAAGCCGGGCGTCTCCCTGCCCATCGCCTATCTGCTGCTGGTGACGGCCGGATTCGTCGGCCTGCACCGCTTTTATCTGCGCGTTTACTATCTGCCCTTTGCCTATATCGGCCTGTTTGTCTTGATTCTCTATGGAAACAGGCAGGGAGCGAGTGCCCGGGTCGAGGTCTCCAACGCGAAAAACACGTTCCTCGGCGCGGAATTCGATGTGGAGCGCGCCCAAAAAGCGCTCGCCGAAGGCGCACAAGGCGCCGCCGAGAAGCTGGCCGAGGCCCAGCAGACCCTGGAAGGGCTGCAGTTGCAACTGGCGACGGCCAACGCCCTGTGGGACCAGTGGCAGCTGTTTCCCGGGCTGGTCGGCGCCGTGACCCTGACGCTGCTGATTGTCGATGCCATTTTGCTGCCGCGGCTGACGCGCCGGTGCGCGGAGCGTGAAGCGCGGGAAGGCCGGGAGTATAAGGATATCAGCCACACGCGGGAAGCCCCTGCCAAGGGCTCCGGCTTGCGGGTGCATTCCGCCTTCACCGATTTCATCGACAGAATCAGCGGGTGGAGCGGCCACTTCGTGTGTTACTGGTCGATGATCGCCGTGTTCGTCTATTACTACGAGGTGCTGGCGCGCTACGTGTTCAATTCGCCCACCAACTGGGCCCATGAAGGCATGTTTCTGATGTTCGGGATGCAATACCTCCTCGCCGGCGCATTTGCGTTGCGCGAGGATTCCCACGTGCGGGTGGACGTGCTTTACCTCTACTTCCCCGACCGCATCAAGGCGCTGGTGGACGTGGTGACCTCCCTGTTCTTCTTCCTCTTCACCGTAGCGTTGCTCTGGACGGGCTGGATATTCACCGCGGACGCCATCGAGGTGTGGGAGGTGTCCTTTACCGAATGGGCCATCCAGTACTGGCCGGTGAAAGCCACCCTCGCCATCGGTGGGTTCCTGATCATTCTGCAAGGCATTGCCAAGCTGTTCAAGGACATCACGATCTTGGCTGGAAAGGAGACGTAGGCCCATGGGGCTGGAAATCGGTATCGGCTGGCTCACCATCGTCATGTTCGGTTCGCTGATCGCCCTGCTCCTGGCGGGGCTGCCGCTGGTATTCGTCACCGGCGGGCTCGGGGTGGTGTTCCTGTTCCTGTTCGGCGATGCCGCGGCGATCAACCTGCTGCCCTCGCGCATCTTCCCCTTCATGACCGACTATCAGCTTTCCGCCATCCCGCTGTTCATCTTCATGGCTTCCATGCTGGAGCGGGCCGGGCTGATCGAAGAACTGTTCGACGTGATCTACAAACTGCTGGGCGGGCTGCGGGGCGGTCTGGCCACGGCCACCATCATCGCTTCGACCATCCTGGCCGCCATGGTGGGGGTGATCGGCGCCGCCGAGGTGACCATGGGCATCATCGCGCTGCCGGCCATGCTCAAGCGCAACTACAACCCCGAAATGGCCTGCGGCGCCATTCTCGCCGGGGGCACCCTGGGAATTTTGATCCCGCCGTCGATCCTCGCCATCATCTTCGCCGTGGTGGCCCAACAGTCGGTGGGCGAGCTGTTCATCGGCGCGGTGTTTCCCGGCCTGCTGCTGTCCGGGACGTACATTCTGTACGTCACCGGCCGTAGCTATCTGAACCCACGCATTGGGCCAGCCCTGCCCCTCGAGGAACGGGTGGACCTACGCACGAAAATCCGCCTGCTGCGGGGCATCATCGCTCCGGTGTGCCTGATCGTCCTGGTGCTGGGCGTGATCTTCAGCGGTGTGGCCACGCCGGTCGAGGCGGCCGGCATCGGCACCTTTGGAGCGCTGGTGGTGGCCGCCCTGGCCCGCCGGCTGAGCTGGGTCGCCGTGCGGGAAGCGGCGATCACCACCCTCAAGGCCTCGACCATGGTGCTGTGGATCATCTTCGGCGCCAGCATCTTCGTGGGGTTTTATATTCTCAACGGCGGACAGCAATTCGTCACGGATTCTCTCATCGGTACGGGACTGGGGCCTTATGGCATCCTGTTGGTGATGATGGTGCTGCTTGTCATCCTGGGAATGTTCCTGGACTGGGTGGGAATCCTGCTGCTGGCCGTGCCCATATTCGCCCCGATCATGAAGAGCCTGCCCTGGGACGGCCTGTTCGGGCTGCCCGGCGTGGCCCCGCCGGACGTGCCGCTCTGGTTCGGGGTGGTCTACATGGTCAACATGCAGATGAGCTTTCTCAGTCCGCCCTTCGGCTACGCCTTGTTTTACCTCAAAAGCGTGGCTCCGCCGGAAATCACCTTGGGGATCATTTTCCGCTCCGCGCTGCCGTTTCTGGTCCTGCAGGCGGTGGGATTGACGATTTGCGTGGTATTCCCCGAGATCATCCTCTGGCTGCCCCGGCTGGTTTACGGCGCCAAATAGGCCCCGGGGCGCTCCCGCTATTGCGCCCGCCAGCGGTGGCACGCATTGCCGCGGAGACCTCGGCCACGGCCCGTGGGTTAATGATCCGCGTAGGTTATCGATCTGCAGGGCGTCCTTCGTCATCTCGCGTATCCGTCACTGCCGGGGCCGCAACGACGCCGTCCGTCTCCAGCGCGGCGGCCACGCGCAGGATCCATGCCTCGTTGTAAGGGGCGGCGACCAGTTGTACCCCCAGCGGCAGTCCCCCCGGCTGTTGCACGGGCAGGGACATGGCCGGAAAGCCGATGAAGGACCACGG
>JAPUIH010000019.1 GCA_027297205.1 SAR324 cluster bacterium
TCCTGCACAAAATGAATGCCCTGGCCCATCTCCTTTACGGTGAGGCTGGGAAACTGCTCCCGGCACCAGGCAACATCCGCGGGTGCGATGATCGCGCCGGGGGTGAAAGCGAGCAGCAGCATGGGAATATCCGCCGTGGCCAGTGTCTCGCCGTAGGATTTCACGGCGGCCACGATGTCCGGTGGCTCCCCATCGAAGGGAATCTCGTTGGGGAAGACATAGACCGGCTTGCGGGCGCTTTCCTCCAGGAAGGGCTCCCGGTACACATTCATCTCTTCTTCGCTCAGTTTGCGCACGATGGAGCCCGGCAGTACCTTTTCCACAAAGAAATTCTCCCCGACGATTTTCCCCCAGCCCGCGTCGCTGCGGAACATCTTGAAGATGGCCTGGGTCTGCTCCGAGCGGTCGGAGAATTTCATTGGCTTGATCACGCATTCCATCATGGCGATCGCGCGCACGTTGTCTTGATGCCGGGCCGCATAGTGCAGGCCCAGGAAGCCGCCCCAGTCATGCAACACCAGCCGCAGGTTGGTCAGGCCCAGGGCTGTAATAAATTCCTCAAAGTATGCCGCGTGGTCAAACATGCGGTAAGCGATGTCCGGCTTGCTGGATTTCCCCATGCCAATCAGGTCCAGGGCGATGCAGCGGCCTTGGCCGGAGAGGTGGGGAATCACGTTGCGCCAGAGATAGGAAGAGGTGGGATTGCCATGCACGAGCAGGATGGGGTCTCCTTCGCCCTGCTCCACGAAATGCATGGAGCTCCCTCTCACCTTGACAAACTGTGACTGAAATGAAAACTCCGCGGAAATGTGCTCATCCATGGTCTGCCCTTGTGTGTGCATCGCCAGCGGACCGCGCAGCCATGAAGACTGCCAGCGGGCCACGCAACCGTGTGCCTGCCCTGCGGGCCCTGGGTGTCATCCCATTGCCAATGCGGTCAGAATTACATATTCCGCCAGGGCGGAGCAATATAGCAAGGCGGCGCGCCCCCGCGCCCTTGCAATGCGGCGCTGGCGCACCCTAGCAAGAACAGGGCGGGAGCCACGCCCGTGCGTATGCGGGACCACATTTCCCGTTGTCCGGCGAGGCGGCCACGGCTAACAAGTTTCTTTTTGGCCGATTTTCGTGGGCGCGGCGCGGGGATGCGCCCCCATGCGGCCGCCGCGCGTACCTGAATCAGGAGGCGTTTCGCCATGGCCACGCCCGCAACTCCCCAGAAAAGGCCGTATATTATCGACGAAACCCCGGGCAAGAAACTCTGGTGCCAGTGCGGCCTTTCCTAGAAGCAGCCCTACTGCGACGGCTCGCACAAGGGCACCGAGTTCCGCCCGATCATCGTCGATATTACGGAAAGCAAGACGGTGCTTTGGTGTGGTTGCAAGCAGAGTGGTAGAAAGCCCTACTGTGATGGCACCCACTCCAGGATTTGAGGGCACGCAGAGCGCGCAAGGCCGTCAAGCGGGCAAGCAAAAAAGTCAGTGTAAATAAACCAACTACAGGGAAACGGCGGAATTTTTTTGAGGGAGGATTACTGGCCCCTCGTAATTTGGTGTTGGGGCCATCGGTGTTATAGTAGGGATGCTATAGCGGCGGTCGGCAATTCAGACCTGCCTTTGGAAATGCCTCGGAAATTAATCAATCGGGAGGGGAGTGGGATGGCAATCACAGGCATCAACCACGTCGCCCTGCAAGTGCGCGACCTGGAAGAATCGCGGAAGTTTTTCGAATTGCTGGGATTCGAGGAGTCCGGCCACCGGGATGGCATGCTTTTCTTTGCCGTGGGAGGCCATCATCACCACATCGCGCTGATAGACTCCGGCGCGGACGCCCCGCGCGTCTCCCGCGCGGGCGCATGCATTAATCATTTCGCGGTTACCGTGGATGAGGAGTCGGAGATGGGAAGGTTGTCGTCCGTGATGCGCGACGCGGGGTACAAAATCCGGCGCAGCATCGACCACAACGCCAATCTCTCCGTCTACGTGGAAGACCCCAACGGCATTATCGTGGAAATCACCTACGACGTGCCCAAGGAGAAATGGGCCCACATCGCCGACAATCCCTTTGGGCAGGACAAGCCCTACAATCCACTGCCCGAGGACGCCTGATCCGGCATCCCCGCCGCGGCTCCGCCTCCACTGCTACACCACCCGGGCCTTGCGCAGGTCTTCGATCTGAGCGGGCTCGAATCCCAGTTCCTGCATGATGGCGTCCGTATGCTCGCCCAACAGGGGTGCGCGGTGGCGGATGCCCGACTCGGAAGCGGACAGCCGCACGGGCGTATCGGAGACCGGTGCGGGCTTGCTCAGACCCGGATATTCCACCATTTTGAAAAGCTGCCGCGCCTTGACGTGGGGATCGTCCAGGGCGTCCTGGGCCTTGAAGACGGGTCCGGCGGGCACACGCGCCTGCTCCAACTCGGACAGGGCCTGCTCGGTGCTGCGCTCCGCGCACCATTGGTTCATGCGCTCGCTGATCAGGTGGCCGTGATCGCCCCGTTTCTGGTCGGTGGCGAAGCGGGGATCGTCCACCCAGTCCGGTTCACCCACCATGATGGCCCAGCGCTGGAACAGGGGATTGCCCACCACCATCAGCACGATCCAACCATCCTTGGTTTGATAGACGTCGTTAGGGGCGGAGTGGAACCCCATGTTGTTGCGCCCCCGGCGGTTGATGTTCTTCAGGGATTGCTCCATCAGCAGGGCGTTGTTGAAGGCCAGGCTGGTGGAAAACAAGGAGGCCTCCACCATCTGCCCCTGGCCGGACTTGTTGCGTTCGATCAATGCGGCCATGGTGCCAAAAGCGGCGAAGAGGGCGGTGCCAAAGTCCACGTAGGGCACTTGAGTGCGGGCCGGTTCCTCGGGGTCCCCCGAAAAGTCCATGGCGCCGGACATGGCCTGCCCCAGCAGATCGAATCCCACCCGCTCGTTGTAGGGCCCGTCCACGCCAAAGGCCGAAACCATGGTTAGAATAATGTCGGACTTGATGGCCTTCAGAGAATCGTAGTCGATGCCCATGGCCTTGAGGGTGGGGATGGGCAGGTTTGCGACCACCACATCGGCGGTGGCGACCAACTTTTTCACGATCTCGCGCCCTTCCGGCTTCATGGGGTTCAGAGTGAGGCATTTCTTGTTGCGCGCCATCTGCAGGAAACCCGCGCCGATTTCGTCGTTTTCGCCTCCAACAGGGAGCACGAAGCGATCCTCGCTGCCGTCGATCTTCTCGATTCGGATCACCTCCGCCCCCATATCCGCCAGCATCGTGGCGCAGAAGGGCCCGGCGATATACCGGCCAAAATCCAGTACCCGCACGCCGTCAAGAACTCCACCCATACCGCCTCCTCATGGTCGCTTGAAAAATATCTGCCGCAATGGCCGCGGCCCACGCCGCAGATTGAGAGGTGTCCGGTGCGGCCGCACATTGGCGGCGGCTCCGCGCGGCAAGTTTATGTTTAGTGCCCTTCGTTCTACCCGGCTTATGAGCCTCCCGTCAATGCGCGCAATTGCGCCACATAACCCGCCTACTGGCACGGCATGAGCGCCGCCGCGGGCCGCCAAGGGCGCGCCGGATACGGACAGGGCTGTGCCCCGGGCCTCAGGTGATTTTTACCACTTCCTTGATGGCGCGCAGGCGGGAAACGATCTTCTGGTAGGTTTGCACGGCAATGGGATCGACCAGTATGTTCACGTTGGCCTGGCTCAGCGCGTCTTTGGATTCGATATTCA
>JAPUIH010000190.1 GCA_027297205.1 SAR324 cluster bacterium
GTGGTGGACGAGGCGCGCAATATGGTGGCCCTGACCTCCTCGGTCGAGCAGGCATTCGGAAGCGGCATCATCGTGCCGGGCCGGGGTTTTCTGCTGAACAATCAGCTTACCGACTTCAGCGCGCGGCTGGCGGACCGCCGGGGGCGCCTGATCGCCAACCGGGTGCAGGGCGGCAGGCTGCCCCGCCGCACGGCCCTGGAGAATCCCACGGCTGCCGGGGGCAAGCGCCCCCGCAGCAGCATGGCGCCCACTTTCGTGTTCAAGCAGGGCCGGCCCCTGCTCGTGCTGGGATCGCCAGGCGGCCCGCGCATCATCCAGTACGTGGCGCGGACGCTGCTGCTGGTGCTGGACAAAGGGTGGGACGTGCAGGCGGCCATAGCGGCGCCCCACGCCACGCATTTGGGCAACCGCACGGTGCTGGAACCTTCACCACGGGCGAAGGTCTTGGCCGCGGAGCTGAGAAAGCTGGGGCACGATGTCGCCTTCCGCGATCAAAACAGCGGCTTGCATGCAATCATGATCGATCCCATTTCAGGACTGCTGCACGCAGGAGTGGACCCGCGCCGCGAGGGAACCGCGGCGGGCTATTGATGGGGCCGCGGTTTATTTTATTCCGATATCTCTCTAAGATTGGCCCACAATTTCTTCCCGCACAGACCATTTCCCGGACAAGAAGCTGATCATGACCGAAGCACGTGAGTTGTCTCTATTTACGGCGGGTGAGCGGCTGCGCCGGGGACAATTGACTTCCGAAGCGCTGGTGCTCTCCTGTCTGGAGCGCATCGAAGTCCGGGAGCCCGAGGTGCGCGCATGGGTGGCCCTGCACGCGGAGCAGGCCCTGCAGGCTGCGCGCGGCATGGACCAGGAGGCCGCCCGCCAGCACTGGCGCGGTCCGCTGCACGGCATACCGCTCGGCGTAAAGGATATCTTCGACGTAAAGGGCATGGAAACCAAGGCCGGCTCGCAAGCCTATGCGGGCGGCGTGGCCGATGCCGACGCGGACAGCGTGGCCCGCCTGCGCGAGGCGGGTGCGATATTTCTAGGCAAAACGGCGACCACCGAATTTGCCTTTGCCAACCCATCCCAAGCGCGCAATCCGTGGAACACCGCACACACTCCGGGCGGCTCCAGCGCCGGTTCGGGCGCGGCGGTGGCGGACCGGATGTGCCTGGCGGCCCTGGGCTCCCAGACCTCCGGTTCCGTGCTCAGGCCCGCGGCTTTCAACGGAGTGGTGGGCTTCAAGCCGTCCTATGAAGATATTTCCACCCGGGGCGTGGTGCCCCTGAGCTGGCAGTTCGACCATGTGGGATGCCTGACCCGCAAGGTGGAGGACGCGCACCTGTTGTGGCATTTGATGCGCCATGAGCGCCTGTTGGACTGGCAGTCCAAACGCGACAAGCTGCCGCCTTCCCTGTTGCCCCACGCGCCGAAGAAAATATGGCGGGTGCGCGGGTCCTTCGAAGGAGAATCCTCTCCGGAATGCCTGGTGCATCTGGAACGGGCCTGCCTGTTACTGGAAAGAAACGGGGTGAAGATCGTGGAAAAGTCCCTGCCCGGCAGCTTTCAGAGCGTGGACGAAATCCACCAGATGATCATGGCCACGGAGGCCGCGGTCTATCACAGGGACATGTTCGCCACCAACCCCCAGTTTTACTCGCACCATTTATCCGATCTGGTGCGTACTGGGCGGAGCATGAAGGCCACTGACTATATTCAGGCCAGACGCCAGCGAGAAATCATGCGGAAAGACATTGCCGAGGCGCTGGCGGATGTGGACGCGGCAATTATGCCTTCCGCGGTGACCACACCACCGGAGCTGACCCAGAACACCACCGGCGATCCGCGCTTCAACCGTCCCTGGAGCCTGTGCGGGGTGCCCTCCCTGTCCCTGCCCATCGGTCTGAGCAGCGAACATCTGCCCGTGGGCGTGCAGTTGATCTCCATGGAGCATGCAGACGAGCAATTGTTGCGGATCGGGGGATGGTGCGAGAGCGTGTTCGGGTTCAACGAGGCGCCGGGTTGAGCGGGGCGCGGGCGGATTAGGGGCAGGGGGTGCTGGGGGTGCTGATCGCGGGATGGCAGTTCTGCAAGAGCACCAGGCGGTCCAACCCCGGGTGCAACAGCAACAGGTCGTCTATCCCGTTCCCGTCGAAATCCAGCACGGTGGGAAAGCGCAGGGCGGTATCGAAGCCGATCACCGTGCGCCCGAACCCGCCCGCGCCGTTGCCGTTCAGGATGGAAATCAGGCGCAGCTCCCGCTCCGCCACCACCAGATCCAGAATGCCGTCCGCGTTGAAATCCCCTTTTCCTATGGTGTAGGGCTCGTCGCTCACGGAGATTTCGAAACGCGAGAATCCCCCCGCATCGTTCCCGTCGAGGAAAGCAATGCGCCGCTCAAAAGTTTGCAGCACCGCAACGTCCAAACCGTCCGTGGTAAAATTGCCGGTGACCATCCTTTCCGGCAATCCGGCCGCATCCAGGAGATCGACCGTTGAAGTCGTGGGGAAGGTGCCATCGCCAGCACCGGCCAGATAAGAGACAAATGAAGTGAACCGGTTGGAAACGACAAGATCGGCATTGCCATCGTTTGGGAAATCGAAATCACCCGTGACAATATCGTAGGCCGTGCCGAGTTGCGGAAACGTGCCTGTTGTCGTAAAAGCGCCCACGCCCGGGCTATCGCCGGTCAGCACAATCACCGCATCCTGCTG
>JAPUIH010000191.1 GCA_027297205.1 SAR324 cluster bacterium
TGCGTTCCGTAGAATCGGGCGAGCGGGTGGCCCTGGCTGAGGTGGGCATATTCGCCGACGGGGTGGCTGTGAAAGAGGTAGGCGCCCTGACCTTCCAGCTTGTTCAGGCCTTCGTGGACGAGATCGTGACCGTGTCCACGGATGAAATATGCTCCGCCATCAAAAGCATCTACGAGGACACGCGCTCCATCATGGAGCCCGCGGGCGCGTTGGCTGTGGCGGGCATGAAAAAATACGTGGAGGCCCAAAACCTGCGGGAGCGAAACCTGGTGGCGGTCAATTCCGGCGCGAACATGAACTTCAACCGCCTGCAATTCGTGGCCGAGCGCACCCTGACCGGGGAGCGGCGGGAGGCCTTGTTCGCCGTGACCATTCCCGAAAGGCCCGGTTCCCTGAATTTCTTCTGCGAGCATGTGGTGGGGGAGCGCAATATCACCGAGTTCAACTACCGCCTGTCGGGGCGAGGCGAGGCCCATATATTCGTCGGGGTGGGCATCAAAAATGACCGGGAAAAGACGGAGTTCCAGCAACAGTTGCAGGCCCATGGCTTTGAGAATATCGATCTCACGGGCAACGAGCTGGCCAAGTCCCATGTGCGGCACATGGTGGGTGGGCGGTCGGGAGAATTGCACGGCGAGGTGTTGTACCGCTTCGAATTTCCGGAGCGCCCCAAGGCGCTTACGGATTTCCTCACGGCCATGAGCGAAAACTGGAACATCTCCCTGTTCCATTATCGCATGCACGGCGGGGACTTCGGGCGCGTGCTGGTTGGCTTCGAAATACCCCAGGGCGACCAGGAAAAATTCCAGAGCTTTCTGGACAACCTCCACTATGCCTACGTGGAGGAATCGGACAATCCCGCCTACCGGATCTTTCTCTGAATCGCGCCATGCACGGCGCAAAAAATGATAGTTAAGGAGAACTGACGCAACTCATTCTTGGAGGGGAGAGAATGAAAAAGTCACTGGTGGTATTGGTGGTGGGATTGCTGCTTGGGTCGTCGGTGATGGCCGAATGTCATAGTTTTGCAGCTTGGTTGCAGGACGACGTGGAGGAGGGGGTTGATAGTATTGTGCAGGAGGGAGATCAAAAAAATGAAAGTGTAATGGTTTTGACAACCGTTACTACATTCAGTTCAACAACATATGGCTCTGCCCAATCATCTGGAACCTCGGGATGTGGTAAGAAAAGAACCGCCTACATCCGGCAGCTACAATTTGTCGCCGTTACCATAGACAATCTTTCCGGCCAAATAGCTCAAGGTGGTGGCCCCCATATTCAATCACTCACCACCCTGCTGGGTTGCCCGGCATCCGCCTACTCCAATTTTGCCACCATGACGCAGCAAAACTATGAACAGATATTTTCATCCGTTGAAACAGAACCCGAAGGTTTCTTGACACGGCTAACAGAGAAGATGAGAGACAGTCCAAGTTTGGCGGGTAGGTGCGTCTACATCTAACCGGCATTTCCCGGATGGAGCCGTAATTTCTGCAAAATAGCCCACTGCCGCGGCCCGTCAAGGGCTGGCCTCCAGCGCGCCGTTCCTGGTATAGTCTCCCGATCCACCAGTCCCACTGCACGGGCCCCGCGGCGCAGGCATGGCGCAGCGCGGGCGATGAAGCAGCCCGGGAGCACCATTTGTACCGACAAGGACCGCTATGAAACTCACCACGAAATTACGCGAGCTCATCAACCGGGAAGAAATACTGGTGGCGCCCGGCACTTATGATCCCATGATGGCCAAGATCATGGCCCATGTGGGCTTTGATGCCATATACATGACCGGCGCGGGCGTGGCCCACTCCACCCTGGCCATGCCGGATATTGGACTGACCACCATGACCGAAATGGTCGAACGGGCCATGCGCATCGCCGATGCCTGTGAGCTGCCGGTGATCGCCGATGCGGACACGGGCTACGGCAACGCCATTAATGTGATGCGCACGGTGAAGGAGTACGAGCGTGCGGGCGTGGCCGCCATTCATATCGAGGATCAGGAAATGCCCAAGCGCTGCGGGCATTTCGCCGGTAAGACCGTCATTCCCAAGGAGGAGATGATGGGCAAGCTCAAGGCGGCCTTGGACACCCGGCAAGACCCGGACTTCCTGATCATTGCCCGCACCGACGCCCGCACCGCGGTGGGTTTTGAGGAGGCCATCGAGCGCGGTCAGGCCTACGCGGAAGTGGGGGCGGATGTGATCTTCGTGGAGTCTCCGAAATCCGAGGAAGAACTCGCCAAGATCGGCCAGGCCATCAACCGGCCCCTGCTGGCCAATATGGTGGAAACCGGGCTAACGCCGCTGCTGCCGGCAGCCGAACTGCAGAAGCTGGGCTTCAACGTGGTGATCTTTCCCGGTGGACTGGCGCGATTCCTGACCCGGCAGGCCGAGGATTTCCTGAACACCCTCAAGGAACAAGGCACCACGGCTTCCTATCTTGACCGCATGAATACCTTCCAGCGCCATAACGAGTTGCTGGAACTGGAAAAATTCAACGAGTTGAGCAAGAAATACGCGTCCTGAGGCGCAGTCGGCGAGGCACCTCGACAGCGGAGCAACCCATGAATATCAACGACACGGCCGAGCAGGCCGCCTTCCGGACCGAAGTGCGGGAGTGGATCGAAAAGAGCGTACCGCCCGCCTTAAAGGGCCTGCGCCAGGGCATCGTGCAGGGTCCGGGGCTTTCGCAAGAGGCATTGCAGCCCCTGGACAAGGCGCTGGATGAAAAGGGCTGGCTGGCGCCGCACTGGCCCAAGGAATACGGGGGCGCGGGATTCGACCTGGGGCAGTTGGTGATCTTCACGGAGGAGTTCGACCGCGCCGGCGTGCCCGACCGCCACACCAGCGGGCTGGACATGCTGGCGCCGATCCTGATGCGCTACGGCAGTGACGAGCAGAAGGAGAAGTTTCTCACACCGACCCTGCGCGGAGAGATCACCTGGGCTCAGGGATATTCCGAACCCCAGGCGGGCTCCGACCTGGCCAGCCTGGCGCTGAAATGCGAGGTAACCGATGAGGGCTTCATACTCAACGGTCAGAAAATCTGGACCTCAAAGGCCCACGTGTCCGATTGGATATTCGTGCTGGTGCGCACCGACACCAACGTGGAACGCCGCCAGGACGGCATTAGCTTCCTGCTCTGCGATCTGAAGAATTCCCCCGGCATCACCGTCCGCAACATCATCACCATCGACGGTTTTCACCACTTCAACGAGACTTTCTTCGACAACGTGGTAGTGCCGAAGGAGAATCTGGTGGGCGAGCTCAACAAGGGCTGGACGGTGGCCAAGGCCCTGCTGGGCCATGAGCGCTTCATGCACCCCACCTCCGACCCCTACAAGATGGGCCGGGCCGTGGACAACCTGAAGGCCAGTGCGCGGGAAATGCCCGCCGGAGGAGGCGTGCTCTGGGACGATGCCCGTCTGCGCCAGCGGGTGGTGAGTATGGAGATGGACATAGACTGCATGCGCTATACCCGCCTGCGCGCCCTCAGCAAGGTGCAAAAAGGGGAGGAGCCGGGCCCGGAGACCATGATCTTCAAGATGTTCGGGGCGGAACTGATGCAGAAAATCGTGGACCTGCATCAGGACGTGATGGGCCCTGCCGGCACCATCTGGGAGGCTTCGCCCATCGAAGGGGAAACCGGGGAAACGGCCCGCCACGATACCAATATCCGCGCTGCCACCATCCGCGGGGGCACCTCCGAGGTGCAGCGCAATATCATCGCCAAGCGGGTGCTGGGTCTGCCCGACTAGAGCCGGCGCAACCTGCCCCGGCGGATGCCACTGCGCCAGCAGAGCTTAGCACCGCCCCGGCGGCCACCACGGGCGGGGGCGGCACAGCGGCCCAGGTTGCCCCTATGCGCTCCGCCATCTCCAACCTTTGCGCCATGGCTCCCCTGGTATCCGTGCTGATGCCGGTCTATAACTCGGCGGCGTTCTTGCAGGCCTGCCTGGAGAGCATCCTCGCCCAGAGCTTGCGGGACTTCGAGCTCGTGGCCGTGGACGACGGCTCCACGGACGGCAGCGCCGAGCTGCTGGCCGGGCATGCCCGCGCAGACCCCCGCGTGCGGATTTTGCACATGCCGCACCGGGGAATCGTGGCCGCGCTCAACGCCGGGCTGGCTGTGTGCCGCGGGGCCTACATCGCGCGCATGGACACTGACGATCTGA
>JAPUIH010000192.1 GCA_027297205.1 SAR324 cluster bacterium
TCCCCACGCCTATATCGCAATTCAGCCCCATTTGATTTAGTCTCACACCCTTGTTCCGCCATGCCCCGGGCGCCCTGATACGATGCCTGTCCCTGGCGCCTTGTCCGTGTGGTACGACCACGATCCCTCAATCTGAAAAAATTCCGGGAGTGCTTAACCAATGAATTTCGACTGGATTATTCGCAACGCCCGCACGGTGGGCATGGCGCCCGATCAACCGTCCGTGGATATCGGTATCCGCGGGGAAACCATCGCTGCGGTGGAAGTGGGCCTGAAAGAAAATGATCCACTCGATCAAGAAAGGATCATCGCGGCGGAGGGACGGCTGGTGTCGCCAGGGCTGATCGAGACTCACGTTCACTTGGACAAATCACGCATCATGGACCGCTGCACGCCCTCTCCCAACCGGGGCAGCGACCATCCCTATTGACGCTGACCTGCTGGTCCTCGCACCCCTGCTGCGAATTGCCGGTGACGAGGTCTCCCTGGTGGCTGTGGACAATCCAGGGGCCGCCGAAGAAGCTCTGGCGCAGGGCGCTCCCGCCATTCATCCCGGCGGCAACCTGTTGGGTGGCGATCGAACAAATCGTTGAGTATGACACCGCGGAATTTCTACCGTTTTCTCACTAAACTCCGGGCGATAAATCAGCATCAATGTCAACCTTGTCCGCGGCGTCCGTTTCCGGAAAAGGTCCCATCTTGATTTCCACGAGACGGGTGTCGGGTTCCACGAATTCGATGCTGTGACCCTCGGTCATCAGGATCAGGTCGTTGCGGCCCAACTCAATCGTATCAACGTGCTCTCCCTCTCTGGTGTAGAGGCCGATGCGCGCCTTGCCCTGCTTGCAAATCATAATCTGGTGGCGGGTGGCGCTCTCCGCCGGTGCCACGTTGACGTGGTAATGGGGGTTTACCTTGGAGCCCGGGTCTCGGTTCAAAAGGACGATTTGCATCGGCAACTCATCAGCGGTCAGGTGTGCTTTCGTGGCAGCTTCCCGCTCGGCGCTCACGCCCTGGTAGGCTTCATTCAGGTGTTGCTTGTCTGTCTCGCTTTCCAGGAAAGGTGGAAAGCTGGCGTAATCGTCAAAATCCCCCGCCACCAGCAGGCCGATCATGCGGCCATCTTTCGAGTAGAAATGGGTGACCTCGCCTTTGGCGCCCAAGGATTTGGTTGACATGGCGTGTTCCGTATTGCTGTTTTGCCTCGGTCTCTTGCCCACGCTGCCCGCGGCGGTGAAATGGTGATCACGAGGAATTATCCTGCCAAAATCCCTCCCGGTTGCCAAGGAAGCAAGGCCGCCAGCAAGGTGTCCCAGGTTCTCTCTTAATCACGCGCGGAGGCATCTTCCGGCCTGTGCTTCGCAAGCGGCCGGGCGGGTTTGACACGAGGGGTGTTGCCCCTGTTATGCTTCGCCAACGAAAAGCGGAGAACGGGCGCGGTCGGCCGAGGGTCAGTTCGGAGCCGTTGCAGAGCCGGTGCGGAGCTTATTCAGAGGCGGTGGGTATTTCCGCTCAGCCCCGGAAAACTTTTATCATTTCCCGGCGAGGAGCAATGAAGACAGCCATTGAAGGCGGCTGGGTGGTGGCTTTCGGCAAGGAAGGCCACGAGGTATTCCAGAACGGCACGGTGGTGTACGAGTATGACCGGGTGGTGCATGCCGGGAGCGAATTCGCCGGGGAAGTGGACGCGCGATTAGATGCCCGGGGCATGCTGGTGTCTCCCGGATTCATCAACACCCACATTCACCCGGTGGGCAATGGTGGTGACTACCTATTGATGGACAACATCAAGAACGACTATCGCACCGCAAATTACCTGAGTTTTTCCGCACCGCTAAAGGGCAAGTTCGCCCCGCCTGCCCCGGAAAACATGGCTGCCTTGCGTCTTTTCGTTCTTCTGCATGCTCTCCGCCACGGCTCCACCACCATCATTGACGTCGGTGGGTTCCCAGGCGAGTGGGAGACTTATGCCCGCCAAATAGAATCCGTGGGGCTGCGCGTATATGCCGGACCCGCGTTTCGTGACCGCAATACTTTTACGGACGAGCAGGGGCGAATTTACTACGAGGAAAATGCCGAAGCCGGGCGCCAGGGGTTGGAAAAAGCCGCCGCGTTCATCCGCGAGTTCGACGGCGCCGCCGATGGCCTATTGCGCGGAATCATGCTCCCGGCCCAAGTGGAAACGTGCACCGAACCGCTCCTGCGCGCCGCCAAGGAGCAGGCCCAAAAACTGGACGTGCCGGTGCACACCCACGCCGGAGGCAATCTGCTGAAATTTCAACGCATCCTGCAGGAGTACCGCAAGACGCCCATTGCGTTTTTGGCGGACATCGGCTTTCTGGACTCCCGCACGCTGCTGGGCCACGCGGTGTTCACCACCGCTCATCCTTGGACTCTTTATCCATTCGGCGACGACTTGCGGCTGCTGGCGGAAAGCGGAGCGACGGTGGGTCACTGCCCTTACAAATATGTGAAAATGGCGATTATCCTGCGATCCCTGGAGCAATACCTGCAGGCCGGAATCCCCATGGCCATAGGCACCGACTCGTATCCCATGGACATGGTTTCCGAAATGCGCTGGGCCTCCATGCTGGCCAAAGTGGCCGACGGCAACTACCAGGCCGGGCGGCCGCGGGACGTATTCAACGCCGCTACGCTGGGGGGATGCGGGTTTCTGGCCCGGGACGAGCTGGGAAGGCTGGCGCCGGGCAGCAAAGCGGATATCGTGATGATCCGCCTCGAGCACATGGGTACCGGAGCTTTCCGCGACCCTATAAAAGCATTGGTGGAATACGGCGCCGGGCGTGATGTGGATACGGTGATCGTGAATGGCAAAACGCTGATCGAAAAAGGCGCGGCCATCAACTTGGACGAGGAAAAAATTTACAATGAGGCATGCCGCGCCGTCGAAGGGTATTGGGCCAACGTGCCCAACTGGCATTGGGCCGGTCAGGACGTGGACAGCATGATTCCTCCCGCCTTTCCCATCCACGAGGCGGCGGCAGCCAACCATTGAGTCCTGCAGCGGCAGAGCCCAGCAACGGCGGCCAAATCCCCTACCAATCCGGAAAAGGAATTTGAATGAAGTTTGGAACATTTTTCTTCTTTCAGAACGCCCCGGGACGCGACCCGCAACAGATCATCCACGACGAGCTGGATCAGATAGTCTGGAGCGAAGAAATGGGTTTCGATCATATTTGGCTAACAGAGCACCACTTCATAGACTACGGCCTGTCTGTTGACCCTCCCGTCCTGGCCGCCACGGCGGCGGCCCGCACAAGCACCATCCGTATCGGGATTGCGGCGTGCATTCTGCCCTTTCACAACCCCGTCCGCCTGGCCGAGCAACTGGCGCTGGTGGACATCATCTCAAATGGCAGGCTCGACGTGGGCATTGGCCGGGGCAACCGTCCCGCCGAGTTTGCCGGCTATAACATTCCCCAAATCGAAAACCGCGGGCGCTACGAGGAAATCAAGGAAATTCTGGTCAAGGCCTGGACGGAAGAGAGCTTTCACTACGACGGCCAATTTTACCAGATTCCCGAAGTGCGTGTGATACCCAAACCACAGCAGCAGCCGCACCCGCCTTTCTACATCGTTTGCGTGGGGCCGGAATCCATTCAGACCACCGCCCGGCAGGGGCTTCCCATGCTCAATTCGGTGCTGTTCGGCACCACCGAGCAACTGGCCGTTAATCGCGATCTGTATGTGAAGGAAATGGAGGGTGCGGGGTTCAGTTCCGCGGAAGTTCAGGAGCGGTTGGAAAATTGGGGCGTCTCCCGCCATGTCTATGTGGCCCCCACCGATGCTCAGGCACTGGAGGAAGCCAAAGACGCTGAGCTATGGTACCAGGAATCCTTGCGCCGCTTCCTGATTCCCGACCGGATCGAAGATGCGCATCCGGACCTGCAAGCAGGTTTTCGCGCCATGGACGAACGCCTGTCCCAGGTGACATGGGAGGCCTTGGTGGATGAAACGCTGATTTTCGGCTCACCGGACACGGTGGCCCGCAAGATCGAGGAGATGCATGACCTGAGAGTGGGGGAAGCCCTTTGCTGGATGAATTTCGGCGGGCTGGCGCAGGATAAGGTACGGCGTTCGATGGAGCTTTTCTCCCGCGAGGTGATGCCCCACATTCGATAAGGGACACTGAATGGAGGCGTGATGAAGAGGATCGGAATCCTGGGGCTGGGGCTGCTGGGCAATGCAATCGCCTCCCGGTTGCTACGAGCCGGCTATGAGGTCACTGGTTTCGATGTTCGCCCCGATGCCCTGACGTCCCTGGCCCGAGAAGGGCTCCGCCCCGCGGACGGCGTGGAGGGGGCGGCGGAAGGCGCCGACGCGGTGCTGGCCATTTTGCCCACGCCGGAAAGCGTGGAGCAGGTTTTCCTCGCCCAGGATGGGCTGCTCCTCACCGCTCCGGCCGAAGCGGTGTTGATTCAAATGAGCACCATTTCACCCGGACTGACCACGCGGCTTGCCGAACGCGCGGCGGCGCGGGGCTATGCTTTTCTGGATGTCCCGGTCAGTGGTACCAGCATGATGGTGGCCCGCGGAGATTCCACCTTGCTGGTTGGGGGTCCGGAAGCAGATCTGGCCCGCTGCCGGGAGTTGTTCGCGGTCATCGCCGGCAAGACGGAGTTCGTGGGGGCGGTGGGCAGTGCCTCCCTGGCCAAACTGGCAACCAACCTGTTGGTGGCCCTGCATACCGCCGCCCTGGCTGAGTCCTT